>NZ_JBGSXS010000199.1:0-2170 GCF_041751335.1 Aquiflexum sp. | reverse complement strand
GAGAATTGGAGTTCTTTTAAAATGCTCTACAAAAAGGCTTCCTCTTCTTTCAAATCTTTTGTTAAAAGCTTTAGAGTAAGAGTTGAAAAAATTACTGAAGGCTTTAGTTACCGGATTATTTGAAGCATGACCGAGCTTGGTAGGATAAAGACCTGCCAGGTTTTGAAAACCTGGCAGGTCTGACCTTACGCCCACCAACAAGTGGAAATGATTCGGCATCAGACAATAGGCATAAGTATCCACAACCCCTCCTAAATATTTGGCATACTGTTGCAAAAAATACCTATAGTTTTCCTCTTCCCGGAAAATATTCTCAGTTCCGTTTGCATGATTGAAGATATGGTAGGATTGCTTTGGTTCCATTTAGCTTTAGTTTTTAGATATTTGGCTGATTTAACTTTTCCAAAGTTCTAAAACTTTGGAAAAGTTAAAAGCACCTTTAGTTTTGCTCTTCTCGGAAAATATTCTGTATTCCGTTAGCCTGGTTGTACATATGGTAGGATTGTTCTGATTCCATATTTATATTTTAGAAACGTTCCCCAACCTGTCTACTTTCAATTTCAAGCAACTCTCTTTAATCCTTTTGTCAGATTCCATAGTTAGTTCTTGCTTGTTTAAACTCCCTAGCTCACCAACTTTTGTTTTAGAATCGTAACCTTTAATCAACGATGCAATATCCGCTCTTAAAAAGTGGCATTCATTACCAGTGCAACTTACCATTTTATAGATCCTATCAACTTGTTCTTTTGAAAGATTATTGAAATCTATAGTTTTAACATTTTCCACAAAATCCGGCACAAATACCAATTCATTTGGAGACAAATAAAACAAGAGTCTCTCTCCTTTTTCTTTAAAAGATGGAACAGGGCCTTCTCCCTGTTTAAGCCTTTCCATCACTATATTGAAAGGTATAGTCTCGTAGCTTCTCTTTCCTTCCTCATTAACATAAATACCAAAAAACAAATTGGTCCCCTTGGCTGCCTCTACAAACTTGGCTTTTTTGTTTCCTTTAAATCCAACTTGAAACTTATTCCCTATTGGTTCATATGTTCTTACTTTATAAATGGGTTGATGAAATTTTCCTCCATTTAAGCTTTGAATATTCTTATTCATTTCCTCAATACCTTCCGGGGTGAATGCCAAAGTTTCAGGATCAATAGCTTGCCCTTTCTCATTTTTGACCTCTTTATAGTTGTTAAGATGATTTAATAGAATTTTCTGAATTCCGGTATCTGTTATCGATTGAATTTTTTTCTCTGAAAAAGAAGTGTCTAAAGACACTCTCGATGCAGCCAAGTCCTTTTCCATGAAATAAATTTCTACTTTGGATACATCTTTTCCATCGAATTTATATTCTCTGTCTTTAAAATATTTAAGAAGAAGCTTATTATCATAATTCAAATTTTTAAGCTCACTGATTTTTTTCTTGAGCTTCTTATCTAAAAGATCAAAATGACTATCTAATGCCAATCTTAAAGCAACAGTTTTTACTTTTCTTAGCTCAACCAAGCCTGATACAGTATCTTTATGTATTGGTTTTCGAATAGCCCAAGCATCTCCTTTAACCTGGGGGATTATTGATTTGATTGGATTACCATTTTTATCTTTTCTTAATTTGCCTTCTTCATCAAAATAGCACTGATATTTATTTGAGGTTCTGTTGATAACCCTCAGATTTTGTTTGAAGCTCACCACAATTTTTTCCAAATATTCTTTCGTGTCAATTGTAAAAGATTCCCAAGGTTTGTGAAAATTCCATTCAAAATTATTGGCAGTATTTGAGTTGGTCTTTTTATAACAAAGCTTATGTTTCAGATCAAATCGTCTTTTCTGTTTCTCATCTTTTCCTTTATACCTTTTACCCAATGCGTGTTCATTATTCAAATAATTGGCATGATCTCTTGTAGCACAAGCAATTATAAGAGCATCTAAAGCGTGATGTCTATGGTCAATTCTCTTTTTTTGAAATCCCCTAGCATACTCAATTGGAATAGTGGGCAAGGATTTTTGATGATTTTTATTCCATGCCGTAAAGTCGGAACTTGCTGAAATTTGATTCATTCTTTCAAATCTTGGTAAGATTAAGTCATTCCAAATATCATTCAACCCCCAATCATGTTTGAGTTCATTGGTAATTTTCCCATTACCTGGAATAATATGCTTTGAATTA
>NZ_JBGSXS010000198.1:0-3797 GCF_041751335.1 Aquiflexum sp. | reverse complement strand
AACTAGATTTTCAGCCTACCATCTTAGTTGGCTTAAGCCAACTAAGATGGTAGGCTGAAAGAAAGATTTAACCTTAGACACAGTTTAATGAACTATCCCATTTTGATTCCCCAAATCCAACATCAGCTCTAAATCCCATTTATTTCTTGAAACATATTTCATCATATTTCGGAAGCATATATCCATAATATCGCTAAGCATATATCCACCTTATATCACGAAGTATATATCTATTTTATATCGCTCAGCATATATCCACTTTATATCTATTTTTTTATTCACCCCTTCATCATTCCTCCCTCATCCTTCATCCTTTTCACTTACCCAAATCTAAAATCTAAAATTTTTCTCGCATCTCGCCTCTCACTTCTCGCCTCTTGGTTCTTGTCTCTAGTTTCTTGTCTCTTGTCTCTAACTTCCTCCCTCATCCTTTCTACTCCCCTCACTCGCTCTTCAGGATCTCAGCAGGGTTCTTATTGGCTGCTCTTATGGCATGAAATCCCACTATCAGCAAACAGAGCATTAACCCCACCATTCCTGATATTACAAACAAACCCCAAGGAAGATCTATTCTGTAAGAAAATGTCTGCAACCAGTTATCCAAAAATAGGTAAGCCGGAATACTCCCCAATACGAAGGCTATGAAAATCAATATCACATACTCCTTGGATACAAGTAAGAGTATCTGATTGACCGTAGCACCCAAAACTTTTCGGATGCTCAGTTCCTTAAGCCTTTTTGAAATGGTAAACAAAGTCAATCCAAACAGCCCCATACAACTGATCAAAATGGCCATACCTGATGCAAAGGCCAGGATTTCTTGCATCTTGGCATCATCCTCGTAAAACTTGGTAATAGTTTCATCCAGAAATATAAAGCTTCCGGATTCCAAAGGGTAATGTTCTTTGTATATCTCATCCAACGCCAACTTGGCCTGCATGGGAGAAGCTCCAGGCTCAAGGCGAACATTTATGGTCTGATAGGGGAATACCTCATAATACATGATCATTGGCAGAACTGATTCCTTAAGTGTTCTCGAATGAAAATCCTTCACCACACCTACTACCAGTAGTTCCCTTTTATCGTATGCAAGCACTTCTCCAATGATATCTCCTGGGTTTTCAAACCCAAAAGAAAGACTTGCAGTTTTGTTGATCAGAACTTCATTCGGAATTTCCCTAAGGTTCCTTCCGGCCAAAAGCTCCAGTCCATTAACCAGTACAAAATCTTCGTCAATAGTTTTCGCCTGAACTTCATGTTCATTCTTTTGATCCAGATTGGTAAATTCGATAATCGTGGTCCATAAACCTGAAGAAGCCACCATATCACTACTCAAACTGACACCTTGCACAAAGGATTCTTGTTCCAATCTTTCTTTGATAGGGAGGTTGGTTGCACCTGTTGAAGGATCCAAATAGGGAGCCCTGGCATACATCAAAGTTTCCTTATCAAACCCCAATTCCTGGCTGTTCAAAAATTTAATCTGTTTGGTGATAGCTAATACACTTATGATAAATGCTATTGAAAGGGTAAACTGAATAATCGTCAGATTTTTTCTTAGGAAAAGCCCAAAAGAGAATCCCTTTGGATCTTTCAAATCCCCCCTGATGGCCAAGTCAGGTTGGTAATTACCTAGGATAAATGCAGGGTAAATTCCAGATAAAAAAGTCAGCGCCACACTTAGGCCTATGAGAAACAAAATGTTTTCAAAGGAAAAAATCAGAACCTCCATTCCACCCGGTAAGTAATCCGCAAAGTAGGAAACCGTCAATTCTGTCAGAAAAAAAGATACACCTATCGCCAAGCCAACCAATAGATATGTTTCGGTCAAAAATTGCTGTATCAATTGTCCCTTACTACTTCCCATTGATTTTCGGATACCCACCTCTTTACTTCGGTTGATAGCCTGTGCAGTTTCCAGGTTGATAAAATTAAGGCAGGCTGTTACCAATAAAATAATTCCAATAATCATTAATCCTTTCAGCACTAACTTAACTGCCCTTTGAGTAGTGTATGGATTGGTAAAATGCAATTCTGACAAGGGTTGGATAAAAAACTGAGTTCTCCTTCCCTCTTCATGGGCAATATATTTATCCACAATTCCTGCCAAACCGGCCTCCACTTCCTCCCCCGATTTGCCATCTTCCAACAAAACAAAGAGTTGTGAATTGGAGTCGACACTTCCCCAATCGCCTACAAAATCGGGCAACCTTTTACCTTTCGTAATTTCGATGGTACTTTTCGATAAAAAATCTGTAAAGGTAAAATCCGTATTTTCGGTATAATCCTTCACAATTCCTGTGACCTGGACCAAAATACTGTCCTGTTCCAAGTATAACAATTCATTTCCCAGCACTTCTGAAACATCCATTCCCGGAAAATATTTCTGCACGCTACTCTCCGTCAGAACCACAGCATTTGGTTTTTCCAAAGCATTGGTAGGATTGCCTGCAAGCCATTCTCTTTCAAAAACCCGAAAGAAGCTTTGTTCTGTAAAAACAAAATTATCGGACCTGCCAAAATTTTTCTCCCCATCCGGAAAAAGCACAAGTGCATCACCGAGTCGAATAAAATGTGCCACATCTATTATCCCTGTCAATTCCTGCTTCACTGTTTCCCCAAGTGGAAAAGGAACGCCGGAATTAGGCCAGGACTGTTCCATGTAACTCGTCAAAGTAGTGATTTGGAATATGTTGTCCTTGTTGGAGTGGAAACGGTCAAAACTATAAGAGAAACTTATGACATTGAAAATCACAAAGCAAACCGCAATCCCTATTGCCAATCCTAAGACGTGAATAGCCGTTCTCAACTTATTCCTAAGGATATTTCTCCAGGCGATTTTTAGGTAGTTTTTGAGCATTCTCTATGAATATAATTTTAAAAACATTTCTGCTACATTCATGCCATCAAAAAAAGTCCAAAAACATCCCAATTGCTTCATTTCATCAACATTACAAATCCAATTCGGACAAAATCGTCCGTTGACGGGCAAATTGATTTATATCTCCTCTCGGTTTATCTTCAACACTTAGGGTTAAAATGAATAAGGGGAATTGTAAATGGTCAATTGGCACTTTCATAATTATCGGCAAAACTTAAAAAAAAATCCTTGATTTACCTTATTTTTGCCGATATCGGCAATTTATAAATTTAAGCATGGAGTATCTATCGGTAGTTAAGTTTGCGGAAAAATGGGGAATACCTGAAAGGACGGTTCGGCACTATTGCGCTTCAGGAATGATCAAGGGTGCTTTTCTAACCGGAAAAACCTGGAATATCCCTGAAGATGCTTTATTGCCCCAAAAAGTGAGCAAAAAAAAATCATTCGCCAATAGCCCTTTGCTCAACCACCTTAAGGAGCAAAGGGACATGAAGCTGAAAGGTGGGATTTACCATCGTACACAAATTGACCTGACTTATAATTCCAACCGGATTGAAGGCAGCAGACTAACCCATGATCAAACCCGATATATATTTGAATCCAACACCATAGGTGCCTTCCAGGAAAGTCTGAATGTTGATGACATTATTGAAACGACCAATCATTTTCGCTGCATTAATCTTATCATTGACAAGGCAAAGTCTAAACTCACAGAATCGCTGATCAAGGAATTGCATTTTTTGCTTAAATCAGGGACATCTGACATTTCGAAGGATTGGTTTAATGTGGGGGCCTACAAAAAGCTTCCCAATGAAGTCGGAGGAAATGAAACCTGCCCTCCCCATCAAGTCCCTGAAAAGATGAAAAATTTACTTTCTGACTATCATCGGAAGGTAAAGAAAAAATTGGAAGACAT
>NZ_JBGSXS010000197.1:0-2452 GCF_041751335.1 Aquiflexum sp. | reverse complement strand
TTTCATTTTTCTTTTTTTGCAAGTGCTTTTGATGGTGTGCGATCCAAGGTGATAGCAAATCGACTTATGCTCGTAGTAGGATTTCCAGCCAACCCTCCATGACCTCAACCCAAGGTCCAAATCTTCAGAATAGAATGGAGCGAAGATTTCATCAAAGCCTCCCAATTCCTTAATTTTTGCTGTCACAACCAATGAATTAGCTCCGGAAAGAAAAATAGTCGGAGTGTTCTTCTGATTTGAGTCAGTAAAATAAAATTGTTTGTTGACCTTGAGTTTAAAACCTTTAAGGATCGGCAATTTGGCTGCTCCCTCAATTCTTTTTCCGTCGGGCGTCAGCATTCGGCCCATTACGCCAAAAGTATCTTCATGTTGGAAGTATTGCCATTGGTCACTGAAATAGGAAGGGGTCAATTTGACGTCTGAATTTAAAAACAAACAAAGCTCATACCTAGCAGCTTCAAGGCCTTTGTTACAGGTAAATGAGAAACCATGATTGACTTTGTTTTGGACAACAATCACCTGAGGGAAATTTTGTTTTAAAAATTCAACTGATCCGTCAGTTGAAGCATCATCCACTACAATGATTTCAAATGGCACACCTTCATCTTTAATCGCATCAATGGCAAAAGGCAAATACTGTTCTAATAAATTCAAGCCATTAAAATTTGGGATGATGATTGAAACAGATTTTTTAAAACTCATAAATTTCAGTTTTTATTCAAGATGAAAAGTTGTCCCAAAACGCAACAAAGATTTGATAAATGGATTGTGAAATTAACTAAAAATTTTCTCTTACTAAAATTACCCTACTTTGTAAATTTTGGCTGATCTGTTGGGGTCGTGTTTTTTTACCTTTTTGAAATTGGGGTTTTGATGCCTAATAACTTTCAAGGTTATTTTAATTTTTAAAATATGACAATGTAGAATTAACTTTGCCCTATATATCCCAATAAAAATGAAACGTCTTTCCCAAAATTATATCATTGTATTTTTGTTCTTTTCTCTGAGCTGTTCTACAGGTAGAGATAAAGAAGCGGTTTCACTCATTGAAAAATCCATCGAAGCACATGGAGGGCAATTGGCCTGGGACAGGTTGCAGGTTTTTTCCATGGAGAAAGAAAGTTGGTTGTATTATGAAGACGGGCAGATTGAAACTCAATCATTACAGCAAAATGAGTTCAGACTCAAGCCTTATTTCGAAGCAAGAATGTCCTGGGAAAAAGACAGCATTATCCACAAAGTGATATTTGATGGAATAAGAACGCAATATTTGATGGGTGAAAATGAAATTCTAAATGAAGGATTTCTCCGAAGCAAAAAGAAGGATATTGATGCAGCATACTATGTCATTACCAAACCTTTTGACTTGCTGGATGAAGGAAAAAACCTCAAATACATGGGCTTGACCAAACTTCCGGATGGGAGGGAAGTAGAAACAGTGCAGGTGATAGATGGAGATCCTGACAATCCTCAAACTGATATTTGGTGGTATTATTTTGACCCCGAAAGCTACAGGATTGTAGCCTACAAAGCAAAAACTTCAGACCACTTCAGTTTGGTTTATAATGTAGAATGGGACGATGCTACAGGAATACTTTTTCCCTCGAAAAGAGAAAGTTATAGGGTCGATTCTTTAGGAAACCTTTTGTATTTACGGGCGGAATATACCTACAGGAATTATAGATAAAGATTAATTCTACCTTGTCAATTTAATAAAAGTGGGGAGTAGGTTTGTATTCATCAATCCATATTAAGGAAAGTAAAAAAATTCTAGATAAAATATTATTGGCAGAAATTGTCCCGTTAGGGACAAAATATTGGTAGAAAAAGATCTTCTATGACAGTTTCAAGTGCCTTTAGGTACGGGATATATGTTGTACCTAAAGGCACAAAAGTGGTTTAATTGATCATTTGATTTTACCTATATGATGTCCCTACGGGACTTTTGGTTATAAAGATTATGGAAATATTATAATTAATAACTGGATTCTGAAATCTGAAATAGTAGGACTAACCCAGCAAATCCAACACTTTTTTTGGCGTAAACGGCATATGCCTTAAGCGTTTACCTGTCAGGGCTGCGAATACATTTGAAACTACTGCACCCATAAAAGGCAGACCTGCCTCGCCGATGCCTGTTGGTTTTTCTGTAGAAGGAATGATTTCAATCTCAATGCTCTCAGGGGCATCTTCCATTCGTAAAATGGGATAATCATGAAAATTGGTCTGTTGGACTTCTCCGTTCTCAAAAGTGATGCTTTCCATCATCACACTGCTGAGTCCCATGACCAAAGAACCTTCCACCTGGGCTTTGGCATTGTCGGGATGGATTACGATACCTGCATCCAATGCGCACCAGATTTTATGGACTTTGATTTTTCCGCTTTTTCGGTCCAGTGAAATCTCACAGACTCCCGCTGTCAGAGAATTGCTACGTTCGGCGAAGCCAATT
>NZ_JBGSXS010000196.1:0-4695 GCF_041751335.1 Aquiflexum sp. | reverse complement strand
GCATCATCCCGATATTCGGGACAGGTTCAGCGTTCAATTATTTAATGATCCCCAACACCCTCAAACCCGCATAAGTCAAATCCTTTCTTGCTGCATTAAATGCCTCAATATTAGAATTATCTTTGGGTTCTAGGTTGGTGGTGCAGGAAATAAGTAAGAAGAGAAAGAGGAATAGGAGTGGGTTCATTTTTTTTCTTGGTGAGTTACGTCCCTATGAAGCTATTTAACCTTTTTCAAAAAGTCCAAAATCGCCAATCCTCCAAACCATCCCACTGTACAAATCAATAATCCAATATTCAACTGAGATTGATCTAAGAGGTCTTGATAAAACAATATTGCCAGTGAAAACATGACAACAAGTACGAACAGGGCAAAGTGGGTGCTTCTCATTTTTTCTGGAAGATTTTACTGAACAATAGGAACAAAAGACCACAGGCTATCCAGGCAGGAAAGGTAAAGAAGGAAAGAAACACTCCCTGATAAACCGAAAGGCCATAAAATAAAATCATGCTGATCAGCCAGGCTGCCAAGACCCCCATATTGAAGGAAGTACCTTTTACCTCAGCATAATTTTTTCTCAACCCTATTTTTTCAGCGAAATAATGCTCAAAGAAAATCACGGCTCCAATCGGTGCCAGGATAAATCCATAAACAGCCACAAAGTCCAGTAATTTCATGGCAAAGGCTGGAAACAGGCCGGCAATTGTTGCAATACCACCCGTCATCAAAGTAACTTTAACGGTCGAACTTTTAGGGAAAATAGCCTGAAAAGCCAATCCGGCACGGTAAATTGTAGGGTTGGCAGTAGTCCAGCCTGCTACCAAGACACATATCAGTCCCGCTATTCCTACCACCTCATAAGCCAATGGACCGGGTGCTACGGGTGGAACTCCTCCACTTGCGAATATGGCCGCTGCTTCAGGACTTTTCAGGTAAAGGGCAAACATCAGACATGCCGAAATCCAGGCTATAAAATGCCCCAAATACATCCCCGCAGCAGTCGTCCATCCTACATCGTTTTTATTGGCATAGCGTAAAACAGACAGGTCAGACATCCCTAGGTGCATCGCTGCATTGCAGAACCAAGCGAAGAACATCACGTGCCAAAAGGTGAATTTGATCTGTCCGGGAAAAGGTTCCGAACCTGTTCCCCAAACCGCCCAAAGATCTGAAATAGAACTTACTCCCAGTCTTTTGGCAGCCACTATTCCTGCAATCAAAAAAACCATTACCATCCAAGGTGCAGCAATGTTGGAAAATCTGGAAACAGCATCATATCCTTTGGCAGCTACTGCAGAAATCACTGCCCCTACACCCAACACTACCAAAACCCATGATAAGCTTGTTGGAACTGTATCGGTCAATGTCGGCATGGGCATGTCAAAAGGAATTCCTACCGCCGTAGCTGAAACCGTAATCATTGCCCCTGCCAAAAAACAGAAAAGCAGTCCATTGGCCAAATTGTAACCGATGACCAGTTGACGGCCAGCTATTTTCTCCAATTTGTAATATAATGTCAACCTATCAGCAGTCGCAATAGGCGTGGTAATGTACCGCCAAGTCAGCACCGCCAAAAAATTCCCCACCAACAGTCCTATTATCAAGTCAAAAGCAGAAACACCCGCAGTCAGAAACAAAGGCCCAATGACGAATTCTGTACCCGCAGCATGTTCCCCGGCATACATACCGAGAAACTTCCTCCAATCCTTAAAATGAGAGGCAGGAACAGGTTGGCGTTCAAATTCACCTGTTTGTAGAGATTCCTGCAATGTATCGGTATTTTCCATAGGTTGATTTTGGGTCGTAAGTGAAAAATACAAAAAATCTGGATACTCTAATGTCCTGTGATATCCTGTGATGATTTATTATTCCGGTTATTCAGTATTTGGTGTTCATCTATCGAATTAATATCTCGCCCCTTCAGGGCTATTCAGGACGATGAAGGATTCATTCTTAGACGATGGGATTCCCCCATCGTTGTGGTATCTAGCCCTTTCAGGGCTGGATTTATTCTTCGATGATGGGCTTCACTTCATCGTTGTGATATTTCGCCCTTCAGGGCTTGGAATTTGGTTATTCATGACGGCCTTGGCCTGAAAGGCCTTGATATCATAAGAATGGGCACCGCCCATTCCATAGAAACAACTAAACCCACACCCAACCGGGCCTGAAAGACACGGATATTCCTAAGCTTCATAGTTGACTTTATAAAAATAGAAGCATTCAATTCAAGAAAATCACCAATTTAATTATTTACATAACCCCAAAAAACGCCTACAACGACTCCCTCACAATAACCTTAAACTCATTTTTAATCTTTTTGCCCTCTTTACTCAAAATCATATCTGCGGTAAGCTTTCCCATGGCAGAAAAGTCGGTGGTAATTACCGTTATTCCTTTTTGAAGGACCTCTTTCAGAGGGGTTTCATTATAGGATAGGATTCCAAGATTTTTACCAATAACCAAATCCTTGAATTGTCTGGCCTTTTTGATCAAATTCACCAAGTCATTTTCCTCAATAATGACATAAGCTTCGCCTTTGGCAGGATTTCTATCTGCACTGATTTCTGGGATTATTTCAAAATCAAAATTTTCCTCCACCGCAAATTTCTTGAAACCTAAAAGTATTTGTTCTGGATATGGATAATTGGAGTGAAATGGAAATACCAAAATGAGCTTTTGATATTTCTCCAACTTGGACTTCAATTGCTTCAAGGCCATGTAAATATCCATTTTGAAATCCTGGAATACACTTCCAAAATATCCGTTTACCCCCTCGATTTGATGGTCCAAGAGAATCAGCTTTTCTTTGGGAAGCTGTTTGATCAAATCAATGGCTTTTTGTTCACAATCTTTTTTAAAATGAGGCATGATGATGTAGTAATCATAGGACTCTTTTTGTTGATCTAGGATTTTTTTGAAAAGTGAATATTCACAATGGTAAACTTGGAATACAACCTCTGCCCTATCCTCCATTTGAATTAAAAGCGAATTGTAAATCTCCTTCTTGTAAGCGCTGAGTTTGTTGAATAACAACAGTATTTTAAACTTGGATAAGTCCGAATGGTGACTGATATAAAATCCCTTTCCCCTGACAGACTCTATTATTCCCTGATTTTTAAGAATGGTGTAGGCTTTTTCTACGGTATCCCGGGATAGATAATACTCTGCACTCAGGTTATTGATGGAAGGAATTTTGTCTCCATATTTCAAATTGCCCACAGTAATCATACTTTTGATAGACTTGACTATTTGAATGTATTTGGGGACACTCGAACGCTCATCCATGTACAGGTCAAATTTCATCATAGGTTAATGGGCTAAATGGTGGTAAGGTTAGAAGAAATACTTTTTAAAAACAAATACATTTGGTTGAATTCTGGTTTTTCCAACAGTATAGTGCAGGACAGAAAGCAGCATTTAGGCCTTTATATTTAGATTCAATTTGAAGCATTAATCAGAATTTTACAATATGAAAACAGCTACCCCAACCTTCAACCACGTCTCCTTCCTCTGGGACGAAGAAAAAGCAAAATCCCTCGGCGACGACCAAGTTGCCTTATTGATATACCGATCCAATATCCTCGGAGCAGATTTAAGAATTACCAATTACGGCGGTGGTAACACTTCCTGCAAGACCATTGAAAAAGACCCTTTGACAGGAAAAGATGTGGAAGTGATGTGGGTAAAAGGTTCCGGAGGTGATATTGGCACTTTGACCAAATCCGGATTGGCAGCCCTTTATGTGGATAAACTCCGAGCTTTGGAAGGGGTATACAAAGGAATTGAACAAGAAGATGAAATGGTCGGACTCTTCAACCATTGTATTTATGACTTGGACTCAAAAGCTCCTTCCATTGATACGCCGCTCCATTCTTTTTTGCCTTTCAAACACATCGATCACCTCCATCCTGATGCGGCTATTGCCATTGCAGCATCAAAAGAAGGTGAAAAAATCACCACAGAACTATTTGATGGGCAGATTGCCTGGGTTCCATGGCAGAGGCCGGGCTTTGATTTAGGACTTCAACTCAAGAAAGCTTTGGAAGAAAATCCAGGTATCCGGGGCATCATGTTGGGTGGACATGGCTTGTTTACTTGGGGAGATACTGCCTATGAATGTTATATCAATAGTCTGGAGGTGATCGAAATGGCCTCTGCTTACCTGGAAGCCAACTATGGCAAAAAAAGACCGGTTTTTGGAGGAGAAAAAGTCAAGGCCTTGGATCCAAGCAAAAGAAAAGACCAAGCTGCCAAAATCGCCCCCTTATTAAGAGGATTGGCTTCAAGCTACAATCGCATGGTTGGGACTTTCAATGATTCTGACACCGTGCTACAGTTTATCAATTCCAATGATCTGAACAAATTGGCACCTTTGGGTACTTCCTGTCCGGACCATTTTCTGAGGACAAAAATAGCTCCCTTGGTTCTTGATATTCCGGCTGATCAAGATTTGTCTGACCTGAGTTCTTTGAAAGGTCATATTGAAAAACTATTTGTACAATATAGAGAAGGCTACAAAGGCTATTATGAAAAACATAAGCGCAGCAACAGCCCCGCCATTCGTGACACCAATCCGGTGATTATCCTTTGGCCTGGTGTAGGGATGTTTTCTTATGCCAAAGACAAACAGACCTCAAGAGTCGCTTCTGAATTTTACATCAATGCCATCAATGTGATGCGTGGTGCTGAGGC
>NZ_JBGSXS010000195.1:0-11966 GCF_041751335.1 Aquiflexum sp. | reverse complement strand
TTTGGATAAAGCAGGGGCTTACGGTATTCAGGAATGGATTGGTTATATAGCTGTTGAAAAAATTGAAGGATCATATTTTACTGTAATGGGCCTCCCGGTCCATTTGGTTTATGATGTTTTGAAAAATTGGTAGGAAAGGCAGGAGGACGGAAGACCGAAGTCGGAAGACCTAAATACCGATCATTTCAGTGTTTTGCCTATAATTATTTTAATTTACCTTTTATTGGCATCATTGAGTACATTCAAAAAAGAAAATTCCTTAACACTAAAAAAGCTCCCCATTTTATTCTGGGAAGCTTTTTTTTATATGGTCATCCGCATTCTAACCATTAAATAAGTTAACTTAAGCTAATAAGCCCGTTAATTATCGATTCATGCTAACTATCATCTTTTGCCTTCCGGCTTCTGTCACGAAAAACCAAAATAATAATTTGTCAAACTCTAAATTTTAGGCCTACTTCTGTCTCCCGTCTCCCGTCTTCCGTCTCCAGTCTTGTCTTTATTTTTTCGCTATTTCAGTAGGCTTTGTAATCTTGATAGCATCATTATCTTTCAATTGTTTGCTCACCACAAAATAAGGTCCTGAAATCAATTCATCACCCTCACTTAAACCTTCCAATATTTCAATGTTGTCAAAGTCAGAAATCCCTGTTTTGATCTCTTTAATTTTAGCCCGACCCTCTTCAACTATAAAAACCAGTTCCTTTGCTTTCGTAGTTCTATCTGAAGCTGTATCGAGTTGATCCTCTCGGGTGGTAACTGCTGATAAAGGAACAGACAATACATTGTCTTTTTTCTGAGCGATGATGTCTACACTTGCTGTCATTCCGGGTCTGAATGGATATTTCACTTTTTCAGTAATCAAATCAGCATAAGATTCATTTATGATTCTGATTTTGACTTCAAATTCTGTAACTGCATCTGCACTTGCTTTTACATTTGCAGAATTCGCTATGGAAGTAACTATTCCCTTAAATTTTTTGCCTGAAAAAGAATAGGAGTCAACGTCAATTATGGTTGTGTCCCCCCGGCTGATTCTAACAATGTCATTTTCATTTACATTGACTCTAACTTCCATTTTTGAAAGATCAGCAAGCCTTAGCATTTCGGTACCAGCCATTTGTTGGGTACCAACCACCCTTTCACCTTTTTCTACCAAAAGCTGGGAAACTATTCCACTGACAGGAGCATAGACATTGGTCAACCTCAAATTTTCGGCCGCCTCATTAACAGTAGCCTGCGCACTTTTCACAATATATTCTGCTGCCAAAACAGATTGTTTTGCAGCATCAAGGTCATTTTGTGCAGTAAGGAAGGTAGATTGGATCTGTTCCCAATCTGAATCTGAAATCACTTTGTCCTGATGGAGCTTTTCATTTCTTTTAAATTCCAATTCAGCTCTTACAAATTGAGCTTCAGACCTTTTGAGGTTAGCTTTTGATTGGGCTAAGTTAGCTTGGTTTTGGTTTAAGTTTGCCCTTGACCTGTCTAAAGCAGAGATAAAATTGTCAGGTCGTATTTTTACCAAAAGGTCACCTATTTTAACTGAATCTCCTTCCGCTACATTCAATTCAATAATTTCCCCTGCAACATCAGGGCTCATTTTGACTTCTATTTCAGGTTCCACTACGCCGGATGCACTGACTTTTTCAATGATAGATGTCTTTTTTGCATTTGCTGTTTCAACACTGATTTCTTTTTCGCCACCAATCCAACCTGCGGATCTTCCAATGATTGCAAAAATGATGACGACTGCCAGTATACCTAAAAGGATATAAATTAATTTGTTTGATTTTTTCTTTGCCATAATGGTATGGGTAATTTATAGTTTAAGTGGATTTCCTAAATAAAAATCTAGAACTTTTACTCTGAATATATAGGTGTATTTTGCATTTACAAGGTCAGCTTGGGCATTGAAGAAATTGTTCTGACCGAGTTGATAATCCGCGAAATTGATGGCACCTGCATCAAAACGTTGCTGGGCGATCCTAAAAGCCTCCTCCAAAGAAGCCACACGAATCTGAGATGCTTGGTAAGATTGTCGTGCGGCATAGGCATCAGTGTAGGCTGTTTCAATATCCTGTCTCAACTGAAGGTTGGTTTCCTGTTCCTGAATTTCACTCAGTCTTTTCTGTAACCTCGCTCTTTGAACATTTGACCTGTTTCGCATATTGGAAAGAATTGGGATATTCAATTGTAAGTTGGCTGAATTGGAGAAATTGTTTCTGATCTGAGTACCAAATTCAGGCCTAACCCCGAAAAAATTTGGCTGATCGATATAGTTGGAGAAAGCACTGATCCCTACGCCCAAAGTTGGCATATATCCACCTTTGGCAACTCTTTCGCCATATTCTGCACTGAGAACTCCTAAATCAGCAGCCTTTATTTGAGGCATCAATTCTCTTGAAATCTCGTAAATTTCATCAGGTTTCTTTTGGGTAAGCAAAAAATCCTCAGGGTCAAGATCAGGTGCAAATACATCTAGATCATTGTTAAAAGGAATTGCCATTGCTTGGGACAAATTCAACTTGGCAATTCTAAGGGTGTTTGAGGCATTGATAACTTCCAATTCATTAGTGGCATTCTGTGCCTGAATGTCCAACCTATTTGCCAAGGGAAGAGATCCTGCATCTACCAATTTATTGGTAATGATTAATTGTTCTTTAGTAGTAGACAATTGGTTCTGGGCTATCTTTAATTGCTCCTTGGCAAAAACCACATTGATAAATAAGTTGATCACATTCAAGGTGATGTCATTCTCCGTAGCCTCTACATTGTATTTTTCAACTTCAATATTTGTTTTGGTCTGTTTGATTGTGTTGGTGATTTGCTGACCGGCATATAGTGTCGCATTGGAATTTCCAAAAAGGTTGACGTTTCCAATCCTGTTATTTTCAAATTGATTGGTTACTGGGTTAATTGATCTTCCCCAACGATAACCTGAACTAGCACCTCCTGTTAGGGTTGGGATTCTTTGGCCTTGGTCACCAATTAAAGTTGCTTCGGCGATGCCTAAATTCACTTGGCTTCTCTTTAAAGTCAGGTTGTTCTCCAAAGCAGTTTCAATGCAAGTTTCCAAATCTAATGAGGATATGTCAGTAATCTGTGCTTTGACTTCAGCATTGACAAAAAACAAAAAGGTAAGCGTAATTAAGTACAGTTTTTTCATTATTTATCTATTTCAGGGATATATATCAACTCTTTTATCCAGGTAAGACTGTTTAAATAATCGATGGTGGTTTTTCTGATACCGCTGTCCATTTCTATCACATGACAGGCGATATCATGTTTTCCTTTTCTCGAAACTGACATGGTGGCAATATTGGTTTTTTCTTGGGTTATTACAGAGGATATAAAGGCAATAGCTCCGGAAATATCTTCGGCCTTTATAATTAAGGTATAAGAATTAGCAGAAAAGTTGGCATTGAATCCATCGACAGCAGCGATGTTGATGATTCCCCCACCAAGACTCTCTCCAATGACTTCCACTTCTCTACCATCCTTTTTTAAATTTAATTTGATGGTGTTGGGATGATAAACAGAAGCATTTCCAATTGATTTGAATGTGTATTGCAATCCTTTTTCTTTGGCAATTTCAAAAGACTGTTTGATGCGTTGATCGTCTGTTTTGAAATCCAATAGGCCGCCAATAATAGCCTTGTCACTCCCATGCCCTTCATAGGTGCGGGCAAAGGAATTGTAAAAAGTAATGACAACCGAATCCGGTATTCCTCCCAAAACTCTAATGGCAGCTCTTGCGATTCTGACAACGCCGGCAGTATGAGACGATGATGGCCCAATCATAACCGGTCCGATCATATCAAAAATACTGCTTTTTGTTCCCATAGGGTTTGTAGTTTCAATTAGCGTGCTAAAGTAATAAGTAATTTGGTACGAAATCCTGTTTTTATCCCAACATTGTTTACTAAAAGGGTTAAAAAGTTATAATTTATTTATTTTTAACCTTTCGAAAGTGTTCTGAAAAATTAAAATGTTCGGTAGTGAACAGTTATATGAACGAAAATAATACAGTCTTCCTTTTTAAAGGATTAGCATCAGATTGGTCTGAAATAGCTCATAGTTTTCATAACAGAGGTTTACTATTCGGAGATGGTCTATTTGAGACGATGGTTTTAGTCAATGGCAAATTGAGGTTTGGTAAATTCCATATGGAAAGATTGATGGAAGGATGCAAGGTATTGAATCTGGACTTTTTGTCTTTGAGTTCTATCAATTCAATTGAAAATGTATTGGCACAAAAATTTGAATCGGAAGACACTTTAAGAATAAGGTGGAATGTTTATAGAAAAGGAGGGGGTAAGTATACACCTGAATCTGAAGGATTGAAAGAAAGTATCCAAGTTCAAGCTTTTCAACCAACTCCAAGGATCAAGGAAAAGGCATTTTTTCTTGATTCCATCCAAGTTCAAAAATCAGCTTGGAGTCATTGTAAAACTTTGAGTGCCCTGACCTATGTGATGGCCAATTTGGAAAGAAAAAGGAATTCCATGGATGAAGTAATTTTATGCAATTCAGATGGATATGTTTCTGAGGCGGGTGCTTCCAATATATTTTGGGTAAAAAACGGAACCTATTTCACTCCCTCCCTTGATTGCTCCTGTATAGCGGGAGTTGGAAGAAGGGTTATGATCGAAAAGCTCAAAACATCATCAAGAATCGTAAATGAAGGGAATTATCTCCCCAAAGATGTGTTTGAAGCAGATTATGTTTTTACTACCAATGTGACAGGTATTAGTTTTATCAGAGATATCGGTGGTAAAATATTTCGCACTGATTCTGATTTTGATCTGGATTTTTAAGATTTTTAAAATATGCCATTAAATGGCCACTGCTGCTTTGATATGAGGATGCGGATCATAATTGATCAATTCAAAATCTTCATATTTGAACTGAAAGATGTCCTTAACTTCAGGATTGATTTTCATGGTAGGAAGCGGTCGCAAGTCTCTACTTAACTGTAAGTTTGCCTGTTCCAAATGATTGCTATACAGGTGGGCATCTCCAAATGTATGGATAAATTCTCCCGGCTCTAAATCACATACCTGGGCCACCATCATGGTAAATAATGCATAAGAGGCAATATTGAAAGGGACACCTAAAAAGACATCAGCACTGCGCTGATACAATTGACAGGAAAGTTTGCCCTCAGCCACATAAAACTGGAAAATGGTATGACAAGGAGGAAGTGCCATGTGGTCCACATCTGCAACATTCCAAGCGCTCACAATATGCCTTCTGCTATCGGGTTTGGTTTTGATCTGATGAATCAGGTTTTTGATCTGATCAATTTCACCACCATTCCCATCAGGCCAATGTCTCCATTGGTATCCGTATACAGGGCCTAAATCTCCATTCTCGTCTGCCCATTCATTCCAGATACTCACCTTGTTTTCATTCAGATATCCGATATTGCTATCACCTTTTAAAAACCACAATAGTTCAATGATGATAGACCTTAAATGTAATTTTTTGGTAGTAACTACAGGAAAACCATCCTTCAGATCGAAGCGCATCTGATAGCCAAAAACACTCAAAGTTCCTGTACCTGTCCTGTCCTGTTTTTTGACTCCCTTGTCCAAAATATGCTGCATCAAATCGTGGTATTGCTTCATAATTTCATTTGTTTTAATCGCCGGCAAGATAGGAATATATGTAAAAATAGGAAAGCAGGATTTGTAATTCCCGGAAAATAAATGGACACTCAATTCAGGAAAAATAACTTGGTAATTTGCGGTACCGAAAAAACAATTTGGTTTCTATCAAGTATCTTTCCCAAGACTTATGTTTAAAAAAAACAGATCCATTTTTCTTCTAGCCATTGCAATGACATTTACATTGGCGATTTTTCTTTTTCAGCCAAAAGTTATTTTTGATTATGATTTTGAGAGCTTTTTTCCGCAGGATGATAATGAACTGTTTTTCTATCAAGAGTTTAGGGAAAACTTTGAAAACGATAACGATTACTTGTTGATTGCATTGGGGAGATCTCCATCTGTTTTCGATTCCGGGTTTTTGAATAAATCTGTGACACTTATCCAAGAAATTGAAAAGTTGTCAGATGTTGATCAGGTAATTTCTCTGTTGGACCTTGAAGAACCCATTATCAGTCCTTTTGGCATCAGTACCTTCAAAGTGCTGAATTGGGACACTAAGGAGTCTTTGAAAAAATCACAAAAGCAAATACTGAATTCAGAACAATGGAATGGAAATCTCATCAATCAGGACTCAAAACATTTATTGGTAATTGTCAAAAATCGGCAACAAATCAAAAAAGAAGAAGGGGATTTGCTGTATCAAAAGATTCAATCTTTGATTGCTGATTCGGATATTGAAATGATTCATTCAGCAGGAAAAATTAAAGCACAGGGGGAATTTGTCTCACTATTGCAACAGGAGTTTTCATTTTTTCTGGGATTATCATTCTTGTTGATTGTGGCTGTACTATTTCTGATTTTCAGAACTTGGTGGGGGATCCTGATACCTGTGATCGTTTTGGCTTTTGGAATATTATGGACATTATCCCTTTCACTATATACTGGAAAAGCCCTGGACATCATGTCAGTGATGCAACCCACTATTTTATCGGTGATCGGATTGGCTGCCTTAGTCCATTTTTTCAATTATTTTATTAACCTATCTAGAAAAGGATTTTCAAAACATCAGGCTATTGAACAAGCTTTTTCAGAATTGGTGTTTCCAGTATTTCTGACTTGTCTGACCACAGCCTTGGGCTTTATTTCACTTTATTTCACCAGCATTCCAAGTATAAAATATTTCGGCCTTTACATAGGATTGGGAGTCATGTTGATGTTTGTTTCAGTGATTACAGTCGGGCCGGGGCTTCTTTATTTGTTTTCTCCTCAAAATCAGGCCTTTCCATCTTCAAACGAAAATAGATGGAGGATTGGAATGAGAACTGTTTTTATCTGGATATTTGGGAATCAAAGAACAATTCTTTTCTCATTTATGATGGTTTCACTGCTGTTTATTTTTGCAGGCAGCAAAATCCAAATCAACGGTTATATTTTAGATAACTTGCCCCGTGACCATGAGTTGATGGAAGAGTTTAGATTTTTTGATGAGGAGTTTGGCGGTTCAAAGCCATTGGAGTTTTATTTAGAAGCAGGTGAAAAGGCAGGAAGTTTATTGGAGCTTGAAGTACTTCAGGAGTTGAATAAGCTTGAGATTTTTGTCAAGGAGAATTATCAAAGTGCTGCCCTTTTATCACCATTGACAATCGTCAAAAAATTAAATCAGGCTCAAAATTCAGGGAATCAGAAGGCTTTTACTATTCCTAGTCAAGGTCAGTTTCTGAGATTGAAAGAATACATTCCCAATGCTATAGAGGCTTTTCCTTCAAAAGTTCTTTCAGACGATTTTAGACAAGGTAGAATTTCTACAAGGACAGAGGATTTTGGCAGCAAAAAGTCATCAGAAATGAATGAGAAGTTTTTTGAATTTTTGGACAGAGAAATAAATCAAGAAATTTTGAAAGTGAAAATAACCGGCACTTCGCATTTAATTGATATCAGCCATGAAAGTGTTACTTGGCAAATGGCAAAAGGTTTAGGAGTGGCGTTTATGATTGTGGCTGTCATTATGGGGTTTCTATTCAAGTCTTGGAAAATCTCGACCATTGTTCTTGTGCCAAATATTATTCCATTGTTATGGATGTTGGGAATGATGGGGATTTTGGGTATTGAAATGAAATTGACTACTGCCATTCTATTTACCGTTGCATTCGGGATCGCAGTAGATGATAGTATTCATTTTATGTCCAAGTTGAAAATTGAGTTGGAGAAAGGAAGCACTTGGATTTATGCCATCAAACGGACATTTCTGGAAACAGGCAAAGCGATTATTTTGACATCCCTTATTTTGGTTTCCGGATTTTCGATATTGATGTTCAGCCAGTTTGGTGTCACCTATTATTCGGGATTGCTGATCAGTATGGCTTTGGTATTCGCAGTCCTGGCAGACCTAATTCTTCTTCCGGTTTTACTGATTCAAATGAAAGAATCAAAAAAGTAAATGAAGATCATTCTTCAAGTTCCTGAGCATATTTTCTCAATGGTTTTTCCCAACTGAAAACAGCCGAAATGGGGTAATGATCAGAATAGTCTACTTCCTTATGTGTTTTGAAACCTTTTATTTCCAAAGGTTCATCTGCAAAAATATGGTCTATTCTAAGGAAAAAAAGCACTTTATTATATGTGAATCCAAAACCGCTTCCTGCCTTTTCGAATGCATTCTGCATGATACTTCGTAAAGTAAAATAAGTGTAACTGTAAGGGACATCATTGAAGTCACCAACTAGAATATTGGCATAAGGGCTGTTTTCCATGTGTTCCATCAAAATATCCAATTGGGTAGCCCTTGCGACCTGCCCCCTTTTGAGTTTTCTAAGTGTCAGCTTATAATTGTCTTTGATCCCGTCAAGATTGTTTAATTCTTCAGAGGCTATGTTCATGGATTCCAAGTGAACATTATATATCCTGATGGTGTCTTTTTCGACTTTTACATCTGCGAACATGATTCCATTGGTACTTCTTGAATCCAACACAACACCATCATTAATGATAGGATATCTACTAAAAATAGCCATACCGAATGATCTTCTTTTGGCATTACCTTGGATGATCTGAAAAGAATGATTGTAGCCTGTTTCCGTTCCCAATAATTTAAGGGTATTTCTGGATGGGGTGGTTTGGTCTTGGTAGAATTCCTGAAAACATTTGATATCGGCAGGATTATCTTGAAGCCATTTAATCAGATTTTGGCCTCCCAAAGCCCTATCCCCCCCATTTTTGGAATAAGTAAACATGTGTACATTGTAACTTAAGACAGACAATCCTTCTTCCTGTCCTCCACTTGGTCTGAATTGGAATGTCACCCCGACAAACTTCCAACCAATAACCAAAGCAATTAAGGGAAGTATGAGAAGTTTCCTTTTAGCAAAAAGTAAGGCAACAAAAAGAAAAGCATTGATGACAAGTAGAATTGGTATAGTGAGAGTGACAACACCCACATATGGGAAAAATTCCGGAGAAATATATACACTAAAAAATAAAGCCAAGGAAACCAAAAAAAAGAAAGAGGTGATAAATCTGACCATTGATATCCGGAATTTGAAATCGAAAGTATGTCTTAATCCTTCTTAATCCAAATGACGTAGGATTTTACCTCTTTCTTGCTTATTTTAAAATTCAGTTATTTGATAAGAATCAATTTTTCTTGAGGTGAAATGAGATACCTCGCACCATCTTTTGTGACCACAGCAGTTTCTTCAACGGACATCGTTTTAGTCCCACCATCAGGTAGTTTCCAAGCATGAAAGCCATCAAAAGCGAATAGCATTCCTTCCTTTAAAGGTTTCATAGCAGCAGGTCTTACACTTGGGTCAGGTAGTAATCCACCACCAAGGTTTGGTCCAATATCATGTGCAACATACCCTACAGGATGTCCGGTACTCCACATAACGTATTCAGAACCTCTTTCTGCCATCCAGTCTCTTTGAGCTTTATCTACCTGATAACCCAAAACTCCAGGTTTCATCGCAGCCAAAGCAATTCTGTTTCCACCTATAGAAGATTCAAAATAAAACTGAACCGAATCAGGTGCCTGAGTTTCACCTTCTCTCAAAACATAGGCAAATCTTTGAATATCTGAAACCCACATATCCCATACCCTTACTCCAAAATCAGTTTGTATCACATCACCGGGCATGATTACCTTGTCTGTGGAATGGGAGTGACCTCTATCTGGACCGGAGTTTACATTTGGATTTTGGTCAGGAGACCATCCATCCTTTAGGCCGTATTCAGCCAATTTATTTTTAAGAAATTTTGCGATATCTGCATCGGTGCTTTTGCCGGGAACAACTTGTTGGTATGCCTCATGTTGCCAATTGGCAGTCAATTCAGCAGCTTTTGTCATAATCTCCACTTCCGCAGGTAGTTTTACTGAGAGCCATTCATAGATGAGGTCATCAGAAGAAACCATGTTTTTGGATTGATTGGAAAGAGATTCCTCAAGTTCAAGCCTTTGAGAATAACTAAGACCGTCAGAAAGGGCATTTTCAAAAGAACTGTTTACAGCAATTTTGCTGAAGTTTTTTGATAGGATATATTCAGAAGCATCGCTGATGGCTGAGTTTCCTCTTTCTACAGGGATCACTTCATCATGAATTTTGAGATCCCCCAGTGCCGTAGCTTCTCCTATTGGGGAAAAAACAACAGACCTTACATTATCGCCTTCCAGATGAAAAAGGAAAAGTGCAGTTCCACCTGCATTTTCACCTCCAATATGGTGGGCAATGGGATCGTTGTTATTTTCCCGACAAATGATAACCCAAGCATCCACTCCTGCAGTCTTCATGGCTTCCGGTAGTAGTTTTTGAATTCTTTCTTTTCTAATCTCAGGCCAAGGACTTGGATCAGAAAAAGGATTATCTAATTTTTCTGTTTTGACAATTTCCTGTTGGCAAGAGTAAAATATTAATGTTGTTAACAGAAATAAAATTCCTGTTTTCATTTTGTAAAATTTAATTCTCATGTCTTAAGTAATAATGTGATAAATTATTAAAGAATCGTTAATAAACGATATCCTCATGATATTAAAAAGTCTTTTTTTTACATCGATTATAAATTGGTTTTATTGGGCAATTAGAAAAAGAAATAAAATGTTCTAAAAACTTAAATCCTTTTGTTGTGACCACTGGAGGTTCAAAACTGAAGATTTTGTTTTTGTTGGTAAAAAAATATTTATCTTCGAATTCGAAAATTACTAATTTATGAAAAAACCGAACGTATTTATGTTAGCTGTTTTTGCAGCTGGAACAATGCTTTTGTCAGGATGTGGTGCTGAAAAAAGTGCTGAATCCACCGATTCAGAAGAAATGTCCATGGAGGAGAAGCCTGCTTCTGAAACAAGGGCAAGTCCTTTGAGAACATTAGAAGGAACCGCTGGAAATTCAAAACTTATGGTCCAATATGGGGCCCCTTCAGTAAAGGGCAGGGTTGTTTGGGGAGATTTGGTACCTTATAATGAGGTTTGGAGAACAGGTGCAAATGAATCCACATTTGTTGAGTTTGGATCGGAAGTAACTGTTGAAGGTCAAAAACTTCCTGCAGGAAGATATTCCTTATTTACCATACCCAAAGCGTCAGGAAAATGGACAGTTATTTTCAATTCAGAATGGGATCTTGAACATGGCCATTTTCAGTATAAGCAGGAAAATGATGTATTGCGGGTAGAATCAAGTCCAGAGTGGCTTACTGATAGCCAAGAGCAATTGAGTATTGCCATCGAATCGCCCGGAATAGTTGTAAGGTGGGAAAAATTGAAACTGCCCATTGTAATTCAGTAAAAAATTTAAGTAAAATGGAATAGGGAGCCACTTGATCTATCAAGTGGCTCTTTTACTTTATTAAGAAGATGAATCTTAAATCAAATTTGTGATTTTCTGACAATTCCCCTTTGTCGGTATTATTTATCAATATCGGATGGAAATTAGGAATAAACTTAAGTTGTTTTTTTCGGTTCAATACAAGAAAATCATTTTATAAATGCTAATTTCATCGCTGGTTTTATACCTCTAGTTTTATGAGATATTTAGGTTTCCTGCTTGCCTTCGCAATCACCCTTGCAATAGGTGTAGCACTATCAATTCAAATTGGTTCTGTTCCTCCGATTGGGAAATTATTGGATCCCCATCGTGGTTTTTGGCAAAATTCCTACAGTGAAGATCAACTCAAAGAGGAGGAAATCAAGTTGCCAGGATTGGCAGGCACAGTAAAAGTTGTTTATGATGAGCATCTAATACCACATATTTTTGCAGAAAATGAGGAGGATTTATACATGGTTCAAGGATATGTCACTGCGCAACATAGGTTATGGCAGATGGAATTTCAAACCATGGCCGCAGCAGGACGAGTTTCTGAAAT
>NZ_JBGSXS010000194.1:0-1961 GCF_041751335.1 Aquiflexum sp. | reverse complement strand
AATACCGTAGTTGGTACCACTTCCCTCGTTTACCAAATCAACAAATTGCAAATCCAGCGTTTCATTTATGGTAGAAAAGGAACTTGAGATATCGTTTTCAACAGGTAAATTATAAAGATCCTGATAATACAATTCTACTTTCGTCCTTATATTCTTTGAAAATCGTTTTTCATACCCTAGAACAAAATGATGTGCTTTCAGCAAGTCTAAGTCCTGATTTGGTAGGGTTATGCTACCATCAGGATTCTCCAGTTGGGTGAAATAATGATGGATTCCTTCCATGGTACTGTGCATTCCATACCCCATGCTAAACGTATTGGATTTGTTTGCTTGCCAGTTAGCAGCAATTCTTGGTTCAAGGGTACTTTTATTATTAAAATACACATTCATATTATGTAAGCCCGATACTATGGTGATGTCTTCATTCATCCTGTATTTCCAACTTATGAAATTTCTTAGGGTGCTGATATTCTCATCCATTTCAACCAAAAAATTTCTATTCAAGGAATTATCTTCCAAACGGCTGATATTAAACTGATGATGAAAAAGGGCGAATCTGGAACCTACCTGTACTGTGTTTTTTGCACTTAGTTTGTTATTGTAAGTCATGTTCAGCCTGTAGGTTGAGGTTTGGATTCGGCTTCTGAAGTTGTCTTGGACAGCAACAATAGAATCATTCAGTACTGATCGTTCTGAAATCTGATCTCTTATCCCTTCATTTGAATAGGCCAATGTGGTTCTGAGATAACTGTTCTTATCGATCGAAAACAAATGGTTGACACCTGAATTAAACAAATGTGCTCTTTTGGTAAAATCTTCTTTTATGTTAGATTTTAATCCATTATCCCCTGGAGTAATAAAAATGGTTGGATCAACATCTTCAAAATCCAAAGTGCTGTAGCCTGATAGCCCGAACAGGGAGAAGTCTCCAAATTTTTTAGTGGGCAACATGACTTTAAATGCTCCATCTTGAAATGTCGGTATTCCCCTGATGTCCACCAATCCGAATTGTTCAATCAGGGATACTGTAGAATACCTGTAGTTTACCAGGTAGGAGCCACCATAACCTTCCTTAAATGGTCCTTCCAGAGTCAGGTCTGTTCCCAGAATACCTACCCCTAACATTCCCTCAAACTTTTCATTATTTCCGTTTCGCAGTTTGATATTATACACTCCTGACAACACATCTCCAAACTCAGATGGGAAGGCACCGGTATGAAAATCAGAAGTACTCAATAAATGGTTGTTTAATGCACTTGGTGCACCAGTACCCAAACCAACGGGATCACCAAAGTGGCTTGGGTTTGAGATTTGGACTTCTTCCAATCGCCACTGAATGTATTTGGGGGAATTCCCTCTAACAATGATATCCGCGCTCCCATCCTGCGAATTGTTTACACCGGCAAAATTGGACAGAATTCGGACTGGGTCATTAAAGCCTCCTGCATAGCGGTTGGTTTCATTTGATGAAATGGATCGAGAGCTGATCAGGGACATTTCATTATGCGACTCCCCTTTGTTTGAATTTGCTGATATCACCACTTCATCCATAGTTGAGATGGATTCGGTCATGGACAAATCAATGATGGTTTCTTTTGCCGACATGACCAGAATATCCGGTATATGCTGGGACTCATAGCCCACATAGGAAATTCTCAATGAAATTCTTCCTACTGCTACATCAGGTAATCTGAAATTACCGTTCTGATCGGTTACAGTCCCCAATAATGGGTCGGAGCCAACCAGCACTATCTGGACTCCTACAAGCGGATTTTTACTATCTGCATCTATTACAGATCCCCTTACAGTTTGTGTAATTACCTGTGAATAAGAACAAATGGAAATAAACAGTAAAATAAAGGATGTAAAAAATTTTAATTTCATAATTCTGCTCAATTGATATTTGAAGCAAAATTATAATGGGAGGTATCGATTTTCGTTGACGATCGTCAAGAAAGAAA
>NZ_JBGSXS010000193.1:0-11052 GCF_041751335.1 Aquiflexum sp. | reverse complement strand
TCCCAGCTTAGCCTAACTTTACAAAGGCTGTATGGGAAATTAAGATATCAATATACCTAAATTATTTCCTAAAATCAGAATGCCGGAATCTGATTATTCCGGCATATTGGTAATTGATGTTACTATTAAACAGGCAAAACTGTTAACCATAAATTTCTTCCAGAACCTGCGCCAGACGTATTCCTCCGGCAGTCAGCCTTTCTTCTACATGGTGATAATGTTTGTAGATATATTCATACCCTATTCTTCCATTTTCAGGTATGTCATACATGGCAGGCCTAATGGCAGCTGCTTCTCTTAGCCAATCCGCAGGGGTTTTTGAAGTGTATTGGTATATCAATTCCGGATTGATACGCTTTTGTAATTCAGTGGCGATCTCAGTATAACTCATTTTCTTGCCTTCGATCAGATCAGAGTCCCAAATCGCATGGATATTGGTCTCTTTGTTGAAAAAACTCACCTTGACATCATTTCCTCCACGATCTCCGGGTTTACCAACATGAAAAGGTTGATGAAGATCACCGACAATATGGATCAACAACCTCAATTGGTCTCTTTCCTCTTCGGGGCTTAAGCCTCCTTTTTTTAGGGTCTCTTTAATTTTCAAAAATGAAGCGTAGGCATCCCCTGCCTCCTCCTGAATGCTTGGGTCATATTCTCCATCTGCGGTTGTTACCCAATGCCACGTATAGGTATAATCGTAATTTTTATCAGACCGGATATTGTCCATCCAAACACCGACTCCTGAAATTGATTCATGTTGTAATATGGCCTCTACCTTTTGGACTGTCTGTGGTTTCATCTGCCATTCGGCCAGTTTTCCGATTACATAATGACCAATTGGTCCCCAGGCAAAAGAATTGGTATTTATCCCTATGATCAGCATTAGGAATAGGGCTAAATGTTTTGTTGGTTTCATAACTAAAATGATATAAGTGGAAATATTGTGGAAATAAAATTGAAATATGTTAGATATAAGATAGAAATTGAGACGAAATATGATAGAAATAAATTGAAATATCGAAATCAGATTATTTACTTCTTATGCTCAAATCCAAGAAAGGAGCTTACTATTTCCAGCTTATTTCGCGAAGCGTATTTTTACAATATTTCTACTTTATTTCAATACCTTAAAATTTCAACTCATTAACAGCAATAAAAGCCATTAAGCCCGCTCCAATCTCCAATGCATCCTCATCAATATTGAATGTGGGGGTGTGAACTCCCGAGACAATACCCTTGGACTCATTGCGTGTTCCTAAGCGATAAAAGCAGCCGTCAATTTCTTGTGTATAATAGGAAAAATCTTCTGCGGCCATCCAAATATCCAAATCCTCCACATTTTCTTCACCAAGGTATTCTATGGCAGCAAGCTGGGCCCTTGAAGTTAATGCTTCCGCATTTTTAAGAAAGGGATAACCTTTTCTGACCTCGAAATCAAGCTCTCCTCCCATTCCTTCTACTATTCCTCTGGCAATGCTGACCATATTCTTGTGGGCTTTGGCTCTCCATTCTTCATTAAGTGTCCTGAAAGTGCCCTGAATCTTCACTTCATTGGGTATAATATTGGTGGCCCCCAACGCTTCCACTCTTCCGAAAGAGAGTACCGAAGGAGTCTTGGGAGAGGCGTTTCTACTGACTACTTGCTGCAACGCCACTATCATATGCGAAGCAATCAATACGGGATCAACCAAAGTCTCAGGCATCGCTCCATGTCCCCCTTTACCTTTGATGGTAATATATAATTCATCCGCACTAGCCATATACATCCCTTTTCGGAATCCAACTTTACCAACGGGTATCAAAGGCATCACGTGCTGACCGATAATTCCTGAAGGTCGTGGGTTTTCCAAGGCTTTATCCTTGATCATCAAAGAGGCACCACCTGGTATCAATTCCTCTCCAGGCTGAAAAATAAGCTTAACCGTACCCTCAAAATCATTCCTTATTCCCTGCAAAATTTTGGCTACTCCAAGAAGGGATGCTGTATGGACATCATGCCCACAGGCATGCATGACCCCAAGATTGGTAGACTTGTATGGAACATCATTTTGTTCAATGATTGGAAGAGCATCCATATCTCCCCTTAGCGCTATTGTTTTTTGGGATGGATTTATCCCCTCTATCAATGCAACTATTCCAGTTTCGGCCTTTCTTTCCAGTTTGGTAACGCCAAAACTTTTTAGTTGCTCCTCAACAAAGGCGACTGTTTTGAATTCTTGAAATGAAAGTTCTGGATTGGCATGAAGGTGCCTTCGGTTTGAAATAATTTCGGCTTTATAGTCACTTGCCAGGGACTTGATTTTGTCTTTCACCATTATCTATTGGTTCTGGATTGACAAATCCCCCTCTTTGAAACCTATCCTGAATGATTCGGGCAGAGGGAAATTTATCTTTTAATTTATGGTAATGGGCCTGAGCCTCTATTCTATTGACATATTTTCCAACTTTAACCAAATACCTAGGCTGTTGATATTGCATGTCTGTTTTGATATCCGGAAAGGTCATGAAAAGGTCATTTCTTGTTTTGAAGGCCATATCCCTATCGACACCACTATAAACCAAAACTGTAAAACCACTCCAATATCTTTCCCCTCTGTTGCTTTCAGTAAAATTCCTCAATGCTATTTTCAGGTCTTCATCAACTGCCATTGATTCAGTGCTTGTTACCCTAGGTTCTGAATTTTCAGCAACCTGTTTTTCCAAAGAAGGAAATGTGATCCTCATTTCGCTTAAATCTTCCTGATATCCCTCATAGGCATCCGCAGCGGAACCGCTTTTTTTTATAATAGCGCAGGAATTTGAAAAAATTAACAGAACAAATAGGCCAATCATTGATTTTTTCATGATGTTATTGTTAATGTTCAATTACCACGCATTTTCCATCTGTCACATCCCGCACAACACTTTTGTATTTGACATCCTTTATCGTTTTACCATCAGCATATTGGACTGAAACCTTATCATTTCTACCATAGACTTTTTCTGATTTTCTAGGGGCAACTACCTGTGGCGCTTCTGTCCTGTTCGCAAATGCAGCAGCTGCTTGTCTTCTGGCTCCGGGATTGAGCGTGCTGCCAGCCTCTTCTTTGGAGGCTTTGACATTGGTATCATCTCTTCTCTGGGACTGGGCGGCTTTCACTTGACTTGGATCTTGGGTAGGAAGTTCTGCTTTGGATATGAAAGAAATGGTATCTTCATTCAATCTTCCTACGAACCTTTTGAACATTTGAAAAGCCTCAAATTTGTAAATTAATAGTGGATCTTTCTGCTCATAGACCGCATTCTGTACAGATTGCTTCAGGTCATCCATGTCACGAAGATGCTCCTTCCAGTTTTGGTCAATGATTGCCAAAGTTACATTTTTCTCAATGGCACGGATCAGATCGCTTCCCTCATTTTTGACTGCAGATTCAAGATTGATGACTACACCTATCTGTTTGACCCCATCGGTGATAGGCACCATGATTTCCTTTACAGTAGCACCTCTTTGGGTATGAACGTCTTTGAGGATTGGCAAAGCTTTCTGTAATATCTTTTCATTTTTGGATACATAGTTTTTGTAGGCTGTATCGAACAACTCTCTGGTCAGCACATTGGAATCTTTTGATTTTAGGTCATCAATTGTGAAAGGATGGTCAATACCCAAGGAACTGAAAATGTTCATTCTGAGATTTTCCACATCCTCGGTTGACTTGCCCATCTCAACGATATCTTCTGATACATCATACATCACATTCAGGATATCCAATTCCAGACGCTCACCCATCAAAGCATTTTTTCGTCTTTTGTAGACTACTTCTCTTTGGGAGTTCATAACGTCATCATATTCCAAGAGACGTTTTCTTACTCCAAAGTTGTTTTCTTCTACTTTTCTTTGAGCTCTTTCAATGGATTTGGTGATCATAGAATGTTGAATTACTTCACCTTCTTCCAGACCCATTCTGTCCATCAATTTCGCTATCCGGTCTGAACCGAACATCCTCATCAGGTTATCCTCCAAGGAAACAAAAAATTGAGATGAACCCACATCTCCCTGACGACCGGACCTACCTCTCAACTGTCTATCTACTCGTCGGGATTCATGTCTTTCTGTACCGACAATCGCCAATCCTCCCGCAGCACGGGATTCAGGGGTCAATTTGATATCTGTACCACGTCCTGCCATGTTTGTAGCAATGGTCACAGTTCCCGGCTTACCGGCTTCTGCTACTACATCCGCTTCCCTTGCATGTTGCTTTGCATTCAAAACCTGATGTTGGATTTTTCTGATGGTAAGCATCCTGCTCAATACTTCGGAGATCTCCACTGAGGTCGTACCCACCAAAACTGGTCTTCCGGCAGTAGTCAATTCCACAATTTCATCAGCAACTGCATTGAACTTCTCCCTTACGGTTTTATATACTTTATCTTCTCTGTCATCCCTCACAATTGGCTTGTTGGTCGGAATAACCACCACATCCAATTTGTAAATTGTCCAAAATTCCCCTGCTTCAGTCTCAGCTGTACCTGTCATACCTGAAAGTTTGTGGTACATCCTGAAATAATTCTGCAGCGTGATAGTGGCGTAGGTCTGGGTTGCATCCTCCACTTTCACATTTTCCTTTGCCTCAATGGCCTGATGCAAGCCATCAGAATACCTTCTTCCCTCCATCACACGACCTGTCTGTTCATCGACGATTTTTACTTTTCCATCCACAAGAATGTACTCTGTATCTTTCTCAAACATACAGTAGGCTTTCAATAACTGATTGACGGTATGGATTCTTTGGGCCTTGATGCCATAATCTTTGATAATCTCTTCTTTTCTGACCAGTTTTTCCCTCTCCTCCAAATCCGGATTTTTCTCCATTTCGGCAATTTCCACGCCAATGTCAGGTAGGATAAAGAAAGTTGGGTTCTCGTTTTTCGTGGTGATGACCTCAATTCCGTTGTCGGTCAATTCTATCCCATTGGTTTTTTCCTCAATGGTAAAAAGTAAAGGCTCATCCGCCTCAGGCATCATCCTTTTATTGTCCTGTAGGTAATGGTTTTCCGTTTTTTGAAGTATAACCCTGATTCCAGGTTCAGAAAGGTATTTGATCAAAGGCTTGTATTTTGGCATTCCCCTGAATGCCCTGAACAAAGCCAAACCACCTTCTTTTTCTTTCCCTTCCCCAATCAGTTTTTTCGCTGAAGACAAAAACCCTTGAACCAATTTACGCTGCTCATCCACCAAAGTAGATACCCTAGGTTTCATGTCCATGAATTCATGTTCATCCCCTCGGGGAATAGGACCCGAAATGATCAATGGTGTCCTTGCATCATCAATCAAAACGGAGTCAACTTCATCTATCATGGCAAAGTGATGTTTACCCTGCACGAGGTCATTGGCATTACGGGCCATGTTGTCCCTTAGGTAATCAAAACCAAATTCATTGTTGGTACCATAGACAATATCGGCAGCATAGGCTTTTCTTCTTTGATCTGAATTTGGCGGATATTTGTCAATACAATCTACACTTAGACCATGAAATTCGAATAATGGAGCATTCCATTCGGAATCCCTTTTTGCCAAGTAATCATTGACAGTCACCAAGTGGACTCCTCTGCCTGCTAGTGCATTGAGGTAAGCCGGTAAGGTAGAAACCAAAGTTTTACCTTCACCTGTGGCCATTTCAGCTATTTTACCTTTGTGCAGTACCATTCCTCCAATGAGCTGTACATCATAATGGACCATGTCCCATACTACTTCGGTACCTGCTGCCATCCATTTGTTATGCCAAATGGCTTCATCACCTGAAATTTCTATATGGGGTTTTTTGACTGAAAGTTCCTTGTCATGTAAAGATGCTTTGACAACAAGTTTACCGTTCTCCTTGAATCTCCTAGCTGTTTCTTTGACTATTGCAAAAGCCTCTATCAAGACCTTATCCAAGGTAACTTCCAATGCTTCATCCCTTGACTTTTCTATATTGTCAATTTCATTGAAAAGCGCATCTTTCTCGTGTACTTTATCAGCAGCAAGGCTATCGATCTTTTCTCTCAATAGAGCTATTTTATCATCAAATGTTTTGAGGTCAGCATTGATGATGGCTTTTATTTCTTCGGTTTTTGCCCGCAATTGATCATCACTTAAGTCCCTTAAATTATTAAAGGCGTCATTGATTAGGGGAACCCTTGGGGCCAATTCTTTTATATCTCTATCTGACTTCGTTCCAAAAACTTTTGCCAGTCCTTTGGCTAATAATTCTAACATAATTGATTCTATATAATATGGGGCCTTAAAATTACGGCCTTTTTGTTAATGTTTTTCATGAGACGTAAGATTTGAATCTCAAGACATGAGACGTTAGACATGAGATTTGGTTCCATATAGCTATTAGGATGAGTGAAAAACCTTAAGGTTAAGAGTGATTTGACAAAAGGCCCTTTGTTTTAATTTTTGTTTCTTCTAACTCAACCACTATTGGGACGAAAAAACCTTGATTCTTGATTCTGTGTCCTAACATGCATCAGGAAAAGCCTTTAATCTTGCTTTTTTTGTCTCACGTCTTATGTCTCACGTCTTATGTCTTAAATCTCAATTCTTCCTTCAAACACTTGTTCGGCGGGACCTATAAGTTTAATGTGTTGAAAACTCCCATCTGGATTTTCAGCAAATCTAACCCTTAAATTACCTCCTAATGTTTTTATTACAACCTCATTGAGTCCATTTTGGTGCCCATGCACCAAAGCACATGCTGTAACGCCTGTACCACAGGAAAGTGTTTCGTTCTCAACTCCCCTTTCATATGTCCTTACTTGAATTTCCTTATTTGTCAAAGGCGTGACAAAATTCACGTTGGTACCTTTTGGCGCATATTTATTACTAAAGCGGATTTTGGCCCCTTCTTCAAAAACAGGATATTCCATCACATTTTCTACAAACCGCACATAATGGGGAGAACCTGTATCCACAAAGAAATCCTCACCTGCATTGGCCAAACTTAAAACCGGACTCATGCCCAATTCCACTTCATCTCCCACAACATTTGCTTCATGTGCCCCATCTATAGCATAGAAGGTCGTATTAACTCCAATAATTCCCAAAAATCTGGAAAAAGCCACAGCGCACCTCGCTCCGTTACCACACATACTTTGGGAGCCATCTGCATTGAAATAAATCATTTCAAAATCAAAATCTTCCTTGCTTCGGATCAAAATAAGTCCATCTGAACCTATCCCGAATTTTCTATCACAGAGTTTTTTGACCAGAAAAAGGTCTTTTTCCGGAAATAACTTTGATCTGTCATCTATCATGACAAAGTCATTCCCAGTGCCCTGATATTTATAAAAGGAAATTTCCATGTCTGTTTTAAACCATTTTGGGATAAAGCCTCTTTTTCAAAAACCAAACCAAGTAATAATGGTTCTACAAACATAACCAACTTGTCACAAATTCAGACTTATTGTCTGATATATGGTTTCAAAATCAAGTCGAAATGTTTAACTTGGAAGTTCTTGAGAATGAAAAACCATTTCTAAAGGAAAAAAACAATCTATGAAAAAGACAAACTTTAATGTTTCCAGAAGGACTTTTCTAAGCCACAGTTCCAAAGCGACCTTTGCTATGGGCATAGGAAGTAGTATGATCGGCTCTGCATTTCTGACCGCCTGTGGTGGTGGAGAAAGTGGAGAGGAAGCGGTTTCTTCACTGAGCACAGGTTTTGAACAAACTCCCTTGAGTTATGACCATATGGCATTGGAACCACACATCGATGCCATGACCATGGAAATCCATTACACCAAACACGCCGCAGGTTATGCAAAGAATCTTGGAGAAGCTTCCTCCGAAGAAAAAGTGGATGTTAGCAAACCTTTGGAAGAGGTGTTGATGAATATATCCAAATATTCCACAAAAATGCGGAATAACGGAGGCGGGCATTACAACCACGAACTTTTTTGGAAAATCATGACCCCAGCAGGACAAGGAATGCCAAGTGGCAATTTGGCAGAAGCCATCACAGGAGCTTTTGGAAGTTTTGAAGGATTCCGGAAGGAATTCGAAACTGCCGCTACAACCAGATTTGGGTCAGGTTGGGCTTGGTTGGTATTGGATAATAATAATTTATTGAAGGTAGGTTCAACTCCCAATCAGGACAATCCACTGATGGATATTTCCGAATTTCAAGGAATACCATTGATGGGGATTGATGTATGGGAACACGCCTATTACCTCAATTACCAGAATCGAAGACCTGATTATGTGTCTGCTTTTTGGAGTGTAGTCAATTGGGACGAGGTCGGTAAAAGATATGATACTTTGGTTTGAAGTGACCAATAAGTATTGACTTGTAATTATATAAAATTCGGAGCTTTTAGGTTCCGTTATTTTTTTGAAAAAATCGAAATTTAGATTTATCTAAAAATCGCAAATCAGAATTGTTGGTAATTTTTATTTGAATTTAGGATCATAACCTTTGATTTTTGTCAATTTTCACTTGATCCGTTGGCACTTTCATTGCGTAGATGCATGCATAAACCAACTTAAACAAATTATGAAAAAAAGAACATTGATTTACGGAAAATGGGCGTTTGTTTCGGCAATTGGATTTTTGATGCTGGCTTGCAATGAAAACAAAGATGAAGTTTTAGAGGAGCCTCAGAGCCAAGCAAGCCTGAGTGCCACGGCACATAACGGAAGTTCAAACCCTACTGGACGTGTCATAGTCAATGGCTTTTCTACAGCCGAATTTAAAGTCGCAACAAAAGATGTAGAAATGCGCTATGCAGCCAAGGCAGATATCCTGGCAGGTATCAGCTTGGGAAATATCACCCTCAAAACCAATGTCAACACTTCCTTGCAAAGTTCAACAGCCAAAGAGCAATCTCTTACTTTGATCAGTGATGGATCCGTACGTTCGAGTACAATGGGTTCGGGCAGCACTCCGGATGGAAAGTATCAGGAGGTCAACTTCAGACTTTTTAAAAATACCAGTGCACCCCAGTCTGACCCTATGTTCAACAAATCCTTATGGCTAAAAGGAGAGGCAAATGGAAAAGCCTGCAATATCTGGATGGAAACAGAAAAAATGATCGTTGCAAAAGCTGAGTCCAGTCAGGGCGTAGATGTGGACGGGCAGTCCGAAATGGTATTGGTTTTTGATTTGACAAAACTGTTTGCCAACGTCAATTTTGCTACAGCCGTAGATTCCAACTTGGACGGCAAAATCGATATTGGTCCCGGAAGCGCTGATGCCAATGCTGCTATCTTCACCCAAATCGAGAGCAATCTCGAATCAGCAGTTGTGTTTAAGAAAAAATAATTGATTAAATGGTTATCCGCTTCTTTGCCAGTAACCCAATATTCTTCTACAAACGGGACGGAAGTCGGAAGACCGAAGTACCGGACATTTAAGTTTTCTGGCGAGCATTAAATTGAATTACCATTTTACTAGCATTATCGCGTACATACGTGAAAAATAAAATTGATCCTCAAAAAAGATTTAAAATGGCCGGAAATTCCGGCCATTTTTATTTTATCTTGGCAAATAGTTTCAAATCTCTCACGATGACTTCATTCAATGTGACGGTATTCTTTGAATTATAATAACATTTACCATGCAAGATCCCAAAAGCCTAACTTCTGTCGCAGCTTTCCACCAAACTTTCAAACATCCAATCCTTCCCGAACCTCAAATCCCGGATGCCAAGCGATGCCAATTGCGGGTTTCCCTGATATCGGAGGAACTGAAAGAACTGGAAGAAGGGATACAAAACGGAGATATTGTGGAAATTGCAGATGCTCTTTGTGACATCCAATATGTCTTGTCAGGGGCAATTTTGGAGTTTGGCTTGGCAGACAAGTTCAAAGAGCTTTTTGATGAGGTCCAAAGATCCAATATGAGCAAAGCCTGCAAAACGGTGGAAGAAGCACAACAGACTGTTGAACATTATGAAAATCAAGGTGTGGATTGTTTCTATGAAAAAGAAGGTGAAACGTTTCTGGTTTTTAGAAAAGGAGACCGAAAGACGCTTAAATCAGTCAATTACTCGCCAGCGAATTTGAAGGGGATTTTGGGGAAGTAGGGTAGCGTTTTAAAAAAAATTAAAGTCCATATACAATAGCACCATGATCTATTTTGACATTTTAGGTTGTCATTCTTCATTCAGGATTTTTTGAGCTTACTCCCAGTCCAAAAGCCTTTCAGGGTTTTCCCGAACTTTTTCGAATCTGTCAATCACTAATTTTTGATGCTCATTTGGGAATCCAAACAAAACATCTTTCTTGCATTCAAGCATACTTTGAATGGCATTGATAAGGTCAATATCATTCACCTGTTTGACTTTTTCAATAATTATGGCTTTTTGGTCTTCTATACTCATCACTCAAATAATTTAATTTAGCCAATTTACATCAAATCCATCCGAGATGCACAATAACCCCAGCCAAAATTTCCTTTGAGTGGGGTTAAGAAAGTATTATTTCAAACCCTTCATCGCATGGTGCGCCGCCCTCGCAGCAAAAGCCATATAAGTCAAAGATGGGTTTTGGGTTGCGGTGGAGGTCATGGATGCCCCGTCTGTCACGTACACATTTGGCACCGAATGCAGTTGATGGTTCGCATTTAGTAGGGAGGTTTTTGGGTCTTTGCCCATTCGGACACCACCCATTTCATGGATATCCAACCCAGGGGCACGCTTGTCATCACGGAGTCTTATATTGGTGAATCCGGCTTTTTCAAACATCTCGCTCATCTGTTCCTGATAATCTTTGATTATTTTCTCGTCATTGTCATCATAATCCACATTGACTTTCAATAGCGGAATCCCCCAATCATCTTTTTGGTTGGGATCCAAGGCAACAAAATTGCTTTCTTTGGGTATGGTCTCTCCCATCATCTGTGAACCCACATGCCAAGGACCAAATTTATCAGGATTCAATAAGTTTTCCTTTAATTCCATTCCAATTCCGCTTTGGTCGGAATAGGTGCCCCGGTTGGCACTGAAGCCAGCAGCATAACCTCTCAGGAAATCAGTTTCCTGCTTATGTAGATTACGGAATCGTGGAAAATATCCTGAAGTAGGTCT
>NZ_JBGSXS010000192.1:0-4569 GCF_041751335.1 Aquiflexum sp. | reverse complement strand
ACCATAGACCATAGGCTGAAGCATACTCCCATCATGGCAAAGGACCAAAGCCCCGGAGAACTCAGATTGACCAGGCATTCAGGAAATTTTATGATTGAGCCTATGGTGGAGGAGATTTTATCCACAGATCTGATAGGCACTGTCGGCGTATTGACCAAAACCAATGAGGAAGCCCTGAAAGTTGTCAGTTTGCTGCTTCAGCAGGGTATTCCCGCAAGTTTGGTACAAAGCAACGATCTTTTCAACCTCTTGCAACTCTATGAAGTCAGGACATTTTTCAATGCCCTCAGACTACAATCCGGAGAATATACCATTTTGGATGAAAAATGGAGTCAGGCCAAACAGGTCTTGAAAAAGGAGTTTGGCGGCGGCACCACTTTCGAATGGATCAGCAACATGTTGGAGGATTTTGAGAAAATCTACCCCAAGGTCAGGTTCAAAAGCGACTTGGAGACCTTTATTTCCGAATCCCGAATTGAGAATTTTTACAGACAATCTTCCGATAGCGTACTTGTTTCCACTATTCACAAAGCAAAGGGCAGGGAGTTTGATCAGGTTTTTCTTTTGTTGCAGCAAAAACAGGTCAGGGAAGATAAGGAAAAACGCTTATTGTATGTGGGGATGACAAGGGCCAAAAGTTTGCTTTCCATCCATTATCAGGGGCAGTTTCTGGAAAACCTGAAAGTATCCCCAATGAATTATAAAGATGAAAAATCCATATTTGAGGATACAGAAACTTTGATATTGCACCTTTTGCATCAGGATATCTTTTTAAGTTTTTCCCATAGCCGGCAGCGGGAAATTTCCCGACTGAGGCCGGGTGATAAGCTCAGATTCAACGGACAAGATTGCCTCGATGCCAAAGGACATCCCATACTCCGCTTTTCCTTCGCTTTCCAAAAAACTATAGAACGCCTGGCAACTAAAGACTACCTACTCCAAAGAGTCAGCGTAAATTGGATGGTCAATTGGACAGATTCCGATACAGGAAAGGAGGCTTTGGTGGTGTTGCCGGAGGTGGTTTTTGGGAGGAACGGGAAGAATTTTTAAGAACAAAGTACGATGTACTAAGTACCAAGTATGGGGAATCTCTTAGAAAAACGATGGCGTCATTCTGAATGAAGCCAGTTGAACCTTGAAATCTATACAGACATCTATGCGAAGTGAAGAATCTCTACCAGGAATAAGGGTAATTTTATTTACCACATTGGACACAGAGAACATATAGTTTTTTTCCAATAGGTCATTTCTTAAACTTCAATTCAAGACGGATCTTGGAAGCGATTTACCACTCTCCAATTAGAGACAATCCGTCAGTTCCCCCATTCCCATTTGTGAACGTACTGCGTTCACAATTGAGTTGGACTCATTACAAATGAAGCAGAAGCCCTGTAAGAGCGAAATATCGTTAGCCCCGGGTAAGGTGCTTCTTATTGCTTTTCGGATTCTGTCAATCCTCATGCACCGCCGCCCGGGGTTATGATAGAGATGATGCAGCAATTTCGGTCACAAATTCTATTTTGGAATACAAAGCTTATTCACCGAAATGTGGAACAGAGATCTTTTTGGTATGATGTTTTTTTAGGTCGTTAGGTCTATTTCATTTTTTTACATTAATTCTCTTACTTTTTTGCTTGACCAAAAAAGTAACAAAAAAGTCAAGACAATGGAAACCTATCAACCCGCAAGGCCCTCGCCGGCCCGGTCCATTGTCTTCCTGCCCGCTATCCCACGAAATGAGGAAAAGAGTAGAATTTGAGATTTCTTCTAACAGCCCCAGAGGGGCAAAATATCGGTAACCCCGGGTAAGGTGCTTACTATTGTTTTTCGGATACTGCCCATCCTCATGCACCGCCGCCCGGGGTTATGTTCGCGATGATGCAGCAATTTCGGTCACAAATTCTATTCTGGAACACAAATCTTATTCACCGAAATGTGGAACACAAGATTTTTGAAAGGGTGTTTTTTAGGATAGGCACCTCTAATCCATTTTTACATTAATCCTCTTACGAATGGGAGTTTGGAAACTCCATACTCAGAAGTCACGAAGCCAGAGTCTTCGGACAACAGGGTCCAGACTTTATTTCTTACCTCTTTTCAACTGGCTTCATAAGAAAAAATACTCTATTTTTAAACTGTTAATTGGTGGTATTGGAACCATCTTATTACTCCAAAAATTCCTGTCAATGGATGATCTTTTAGCTGCCCGGTCACAGATGGCCCTATCATTGGAATTTCATATTATTTTTGCCTGCATTGGTATGATCATGCCGTTTTTTATGGCGATCTCCCATTATATTTATTTGAAAACCGGGAAGCAGGTCTATAAGAAACTGACCGTGGCCTGGAGTAAAGGGGTGGCCATATTCTTTGTCACAGGAGCAGTATCGGGGACGATGCTCTCTTTTGAACTGGGTCTGCTATGGCCCAAATTTATGGAAGAAGCCGGTCCTATTTTTGGAATGCCCTTCTCTCTGGAAGGGACTGCGTTTTTTATCGAGGCAATAGCATTGGGTTTTTTCTTGTACGGTTGGGGCAAGTTTCACCCATGGTTTCATTGGTTTACCGGGGTGGTAGTAGGGGTCAGTGGATTGGCGTCGGGGATTTTGGTCGTAGCAGCCAATGCCTGGATGAATTCACCGACTGGTTTTGATATCATAGATGGGGTGTATACCAATATTGATCCGATCTCCGCCATGTTCAATGAGGCATGGTTCAGTCAGGCGTTGCATATGGTGTTGGCGGCATTTGTTGCAACAGGTTTTGCAGTGGGTGGAATCCATGCTTGGTTGGTAAGGCAGGGCAAATCTAAGGAAATCCACCTTCCGGCCATGAGGATTTCCCTGACCATTGGTGCGGTCGCTGCCCTGCTGATTCCTTTTAGTGGTCATTATTCCGCAAAGGATGTTGCCCATCGGCAACCTGCCAAACTTGCGGCAATGGAAGCGCATTTTCATACCGAAGAACATGCGGCCTTGATCATTGGGGGGATTCCGGATGAGGAATCCGAAACCGTAAATTATGCCATTAAGATTCCCGGAGGGCTGAGTTACCTGATCTATGGTGACTTTGTCACGGAGGTGACCGGCTTGGAAGATATCCCAAAAGATGAGCGTCCTCCGGTGGCCATCGTCCACTATGCTTTCCAAATCATGGTGGCAACAGCAATGCTGTTGTTGTCTGTGGGGTTACTGTGGTTGGTAGGTCAATGGAGATCGGCAGCATATATACACTCCCGTTGGTTTCTGACCTTGCTTGCGGTGGTCTGTCCATTGGGTTTTATTGCCGTGGAGGCGGGATGGACCGTTACTGAGGTGGGAAGGCAACCTTGGATCCTGTATGGCATCATGAAAACTGCCGATGCGGTGACACCTATGCCGGGTATCGTTTACTCATTTTGGTTGTATCTGGGGATTTACCTTTCCCTGGCTATGATTGTGGGTGTTTTGTTGCTGCGGCAGGTCAGGGCTTTGGAAAAGGATCCTGACGAAAAACAAACCCAAATGTCCTAAGGCTATGGTTGAAATTGTAATCGCTTTTCTCTACCTGTCCATATTGATGTACCTCCTTTTTGGAGGAGCGGATTTTGGTGCGGGTATCATCGAACTCTTTACCTCGAATGACAAAAAAGACCGGACAAGACAGCTGACCTATCAGGCTATTGGTCCAATATGGGAAGCAAACCATATGTGGCTGATTATTGCCATTGTGATTCTATTTGTAGGCTTTCCCACCATTTACACCACAGTTTCCATTTTCCTTCATATTCCTGTTTCTTTGTTGCTATTGGGCATTATTGCCCGGGGAACAGCTTTTATCTTCCGACACTATGACCCTGAAAGGGGAAAGATTCAGGTGTTGTACAATTCCATATTTGTCTATTCCTCTTTCCTAAGTCCCCTGTTTCTTGGAATTCTGGCCGGGACGGTGATTTCAGGAAGGATTGACCTTGAGGCTGGCAGTTTTGTAGATGCCTACGTCATTCCCTGGCTGGGTTTGTTTCCCCTCAGTGTAGGTTTGTTTACAGTGGCGATATGTGGCTACTTGGCAGCAGTATTTTTGATCGGTGAAGCGGATAATGAAGGAGACCAAATAACATTCAGAAAAAAAGCCATCCGAATGAACATCCTGACGGTGGTGGCAGGAGGTATAGTCTTTGTTGCGGCCAAATGGGAGGGGATTCCTTTGTTGGAAGGATTGCTGGATAATACCATGAGTATTCTGGCCCTGGTATTGGCAAGCATTTCCCTGCCCTTGACATGGAAATTCCTATTGAAAAACCAACATATCCTAGCCAGACTTTTGGCAGGGTTTCAGGTCAGCATGATCCTCTTTGCCCTGTTTTACAGCATCCACCCATCAATTCTGATCTTTAAAGATGGTACGATGGGCCTGAAAGAAGCTGCTGCCGGATTGGCCACTATGAATGCGCTGGGAATAGCCCTACTTGTAGGAAGTGTCTTTATCATTCCTTCCCTGATTTATTTGATCTATAGTTTTCAGAAGAGGCCGATTGGCGTTTTGGGGGGGAGAAGAAAGTAAAGGGTAAATTTAAAGCACCTAGAATTG
>NZ_JBGSXS010000191.1:0-17449 GCF_041751335.1 Aquiflexum sp. | reverse complement strand
GTGGCGTTTTTCTTGTTGGTATAGAACAGCATAACCAAGTTATTGCAATCCTCTGTGGTAATGGATGGTGCCGTAGCCACTAATGACTGTGGTCCGGAAGCCCCACTGGATGTAACTATAGGATTTTTGGTATCAGCTCCGCTGACCCGGGTGATTCCCATTGTCCATTTTGGACTTTGATTGATTCGGAATCCATAGGTATCCGGTTCATTTTCTCCTACCACCTTGTAATATGTGGCCAAGGCTACCTGATTCTGCTGATTGGTCCTTCTTATCTCTTTCCAACTGTCATCTGGAGGGGTAATGGATGGTGCCCGTCCTTTCTCAAACATCAGCCCGACTACCAATAGGTCGCCTTCTCGTGTGCCGGTAGGTTTTTTTATGGTTGCTGGATTACTGGTATTTCCAGCCCCCATTGCTGTCTCAAAGTCTCCGATTTTTGGAGCCTCATTGATACAACCTGTAACGGTAAGACTTCCGAAGGTGGATTCTTCCAAATCGACGGTGTAATTGGCAGGAGTAAACAGGGTCACTTTAGGTATAATGCTATAAGTACCAATAGCAATTGGTGTCGTACTAGGATAAGAAACTTCATCTTTAAGGAGAGAATATTCAATTTTCTCCACAACAGACTCCTTATTTTCTATATCCTCAATTTCATTTCCATCGCTGTCCAGGAATGTGCTGCTATATGCAAATCCATCAAATTCTGAAGAATATACAGGAGTTTCATCACCAAATTCAATCTCTGAAGGATTTGCAGAAGTAGTCACAGTCAACTTGGCAGGAGTGATTTCTAAGGTACCAGGCAAATAGGCAACATTTAGGTTTCGTGATTCAAATGTTCCAGGTACAATGAAGTTGTTTCCAACGCCTATACCGCTTACCAAGGTAATCGAGAAAAACTCCAAGTTGGCTTCAGGATTCTCCTCATCAGCATCGCCAAAATCATAGTAATCTTTTGAATTAACTTGTATTTCCTCTGCCCCCTCAAGGTCGCTTTCTTTGAAGATAATCAGGACATTGTCAAGTTCCTCAATTTCTTCCTCGTCAACTTCTGAGTTAATGATAGACTTTCCGTTGATAATGGTTTTTCCATTGATGATAGTACGTGCATTGATGATGGTACGACCGTTGATCATGCTATTTCCGTTGATTAAGGTACGTCCCTTAATAAGTGTTCTGGAGTTTATGAGTGCCTTTCCGTTGATTACTGCATTGAGTAAATTCTGATCTTCAGGATTATCTATGTAATCTAAGAAAGAACCAAATGGAACATCAATCACTGAATTGACTATCGCCTTTCCGTTGACAATGGATTTTCCATTGATAAGTGTTCTTCCTTTGATGTCCGTACGACTATTAATGATTGATTTCCCGCTTACCATAAAGCTGAGATTGACCAGATTTTCACTATTGATAATTGTCCGGCCGTTTAGGTCAAAAAGTCCAATTGGAAGGCTGTCATCTCCTTCTTGTTTGGCTTTTTCCAGATCCAACATATATTCGCTAAGAATGGTAGCTTTTAATTCCTCTACGTCTAGAATTTTGGCTGCATCTTCAGGTGTAATCATAACTTCATATTTGATAGCATCGCTTACGGATTCACCATATTCTAATGAACCTCCATCTATCAGGTCAATAGGTTTAATGGTAATAGGCAAAGTTTCAACAGTAATTATTCCCGGTCCATAGTTACCCAATGCATTATTTGTTCCATCGTAGAACAGATTTCCATCTTCTTGAAGTACACCTACATAGTTGTAGTAATCGGAGAATTCAAAACCTGTTTCTGGATGTGAAGCTGTAATTATATAAGTACCTACTTCCGCCAAGTCACCACTAATAGGACTGGAAAGCGTCAATGGCAGCAAATTACTACCCACTTCTATTGGGCCTAAAGTAAGCCCTACATCTTCAAGAGTGAGTTCGCTAGGAACCCAATTATTATCAGTTCTTTCAAATACACTTGCAGTAAAGGGCTGTAGAATATATCCATATTTCTTGGCCATATCATCGGCACGGATAGCAATGGTAGTCTTGACGATGTCATAGAAATATATCGGGCCAGAAGATCCACCATCCAATTCACTATCCGAGATGGCGTTATTGACAACGGTGATTCCCGGATTTCCAACAAATGGGGGAATGGTTACCTCAAGGTATAACGAATCAGGATTAAATGTTGAAGAAATCAATTCGTCACGGAGGAAAACTTCAGAACCTTCGTAAAAACCTGATCCGCGAATGATCAGTGTAAAGCTAACGTCTCCTACAAACCCACCTTGTGCTGCTGCATTTGTCGTATCCAATCGTATTATATTAGGGTTTGGTGTAGCCAAAGTAAGTAATGCCCTGTCAGCTCGAATAAGCCCTGAACCGGATTTTAAATCATCTCCTGGTTCATGCATATCTTGTGCGGTAGTTTTTAATACTCTTCGGATATCGTCTGATAAGGTTGAACCGGGAACTTCCCAACCTGCAGGTGTTGTTCCTGGGTAATATTTTTTCCTTGCCTGTTTTATCAAGGCCGCAATTGCTGCTGCATGTGGAGCGGCTGCAGAAGTACCAAAGAAATTTGGAAAACCATCACCTTCTAAATCAGGCGCACCTAGGTTCACAGTTGTATTTCCACCATTAGGTCCAGTAAAGTCAGGTTTATTGCGAACCACATTATTGGTAAGCGTCCCACCCCTTGAAGAAAACGAAGCAACTGTGAACGGTGTCGTTCCGCTCGGTACTAGACTTGGGTTAAATCCAAAAACAGAGGTGTTTGCATAAAGTACTGCACCAACTGTCATGGCACCCTCAGCATTGGCGTGACCGACAATTGTAGATGCATTCATGCCATTCTGATCGTTCGGATCAAGTTCGCCTCTGAAAACCACATATTTAAACTTAATCCCCCTATTGGAATCAAGGTCGGTACAACTCTCGCACTCCCTTGCAATTACTAGATCGACCGTCGTTGGTTCTGTAATGGTGAAGGAAAGGATTTCTATAGGGTCTCCATTCGAGTTATTCCTGTTGAACCCAAATAAAGGGGCACCAAAGTCCCTAAGATATATATCAAAATCATATAAACTGCCCGTCTGATCAAAAGAATAAAGAGGGTCATCCCATTGAAGCGCAATCATATAGACAGCTGGACCATTTTGACCTGGATAGACTTTTATGGATTGCGTAGTATTACCATCCCCAAATTGATGAACCCTACCTCCGTTTGTCCATTCTCCGCTATTTAGCGGTAAGGCAATAGTATTATCATTTACAGGATTAAATACCCCTTCAAAAGATTTTGTTCCAAAATTTCCCGCAGAAGTAAAATATGAAACACCATTAGCTGTAACATCATTGACTGCCTTGGCGACTCTTCCATCACTAAAGAAAGGTTCTGTTACATAGGTAATGTCATCAACTATAACGTCACTTCCAGCGGAGGCTAGGTCGCGGATTCCTTGGGCGAAATCGCCTGCTGTAATCACTCCTGTCCTGAAACCAAGTTCTGCACTTGGCGCCACATCATGTATAATCTGCAGCATAGCACGACCTTCATCTGTTCCGATTCCAAATCGGCTTGGCAGGTCCCTAAGGAAATATAAGCTATTAGGCAAATCGCCGTTTTGAATGTCTGTAGCCAATGTATTTACACCTGCATCATTACGTGTTGCATAACTATCTGAAAGCACACCGATTTTAATCCCTGTCCCGTCTATTGTCTGGTCACCGTTAAAATGAGAATATCCTGCTCTTACAAGGTTGGATCGCATGACACGGTCCCCTTGAGTAGTGGTTGCACCTTTATTCGGAACACCTGGGATTGCAGGGCGGACGTAATTTATGATTTCAAAATGCTTATTTAATTCCAATAACTTATCTATGGGAATAAAACCAGCTAATATTAATGAATTCGGATCTTGTTTTAATTCTTGTTCAGTTGGTGTTACAAATTTAAGGTTTTCAAGAATTGTCTTTGCTTGAGCAAACTTCTCTTTAAAATATATTACCTCAACTAGGACCTCAACTTGGTTTTCTTCATTTTCACTGATATAGAAAAGTTCGTTGGACTCAACAGTTTCACCCTGCTTGAAAATTTCATGTAGTGCCTTTAATTCAGAACCTATGGGTTCATACACTTTTCCCTGTGAGCAAATGCCAAATATTTGACGGTCATTGACTATTATATCGAATGTTTCAGAACTTCCGCAACCGCCTGCTGATGAAACCTCAATCTTATCACCGTTAGTTACTAATATATCTTCAGGAGTTTCTATAACATTACCATTTCGTTTGAAAATAAGGTTTCCCGAAGGATCGACCTTGACAAATTCAAATAAATCTGCCATCGCGGTATTGCCACCATTTTCTGTACTACAAAGAATTGCATCCACAACCGATAAGGTAGGTGGAGTGTTAACAATGACATTAAGGCTACAAGAAGTGGGATCGCATGCACCCACATTATCTATATCTACTGATACATTTCCTGAACTAGTCCACTCAACTGTTATCGAATTAGTACCTTGGCCAGAAATTAGCTCTCCGCCTCCTGTAACTGACCAAGTGTAGGCTGCTGATCCTGCTGGGACTGAATAGGTTGCTGTAGAACCTTCGCACACTTCTTTCTCACCCTTTATTTTACATTCTGTATCAAAATCAATGACTTCTGATGCAGCTTGTACAGAACGGTCCTGGCCCCCAACAGATTTTCCATCCAAGGAAATTACCCTGGTATGGTAAGGAGATCCATTGATACTTGAAGCTGAATTGCCTTCACCCCAATCCTGAACTCTCGCGATATGGCCACCCCAGGCAATGACAACGGTATTATTAGGACCGTTATTGCCACCGGCTGTAAATGAAATACTTAATCTTGTGACTGCGCTGGTCGCTGAAATATCATCTTGCCGTGCATACTCTATTTTACCTAAGGTGCCACCATAGATGGCAATTTTTCTTTCATTATCAGAAAGTTGATTAAAACTGGTGGATGGCTGTGGTTCTCCAAAAGGTGGCGGTATTACCCCAAAACTTGGAATATCATCACTAGGTACAACATTTTCACAGATTCTATTAAAACTCGTGATATAGTCTATGGCGCTTTTATTATTGGTACGGGTATCCCATTCAATCTCAACAGTGTGGTTTCCTGCCCTTAATCTTGAAATTGTCATTCTATAGGGAATGGACTGACCTTCAAAGAAATGGCTATTGCTAGAATTGGAATTTCCGGTTGCCCAGTTCACGGGACTTACAGGGTCATTATCAATGCCGCCGTTTTGGCCTTGCTCAAGCTTGACAGTTTGGGCCATTGTTGGATTGAGGGCAAGCAGCCAAACCATGATCAGCCATTTGCCAATAGAAAAGAGCTTACGCATTGGTGAATTTTTTAACAATTTTGAGAGGATGCAAATCTTGTTCATAAACTAGAAATTAAATAATTTTTCACTTGAGTATAAAATTTTGAAAACTCGCTTTTGAAAAATAAAATGCAGTTTTCGATTAGTGAAAACACTTTTCGAATATATAAAATGATTTGTAATTTTACAATGAAGATCAAATTGTTAGAGAAAAAAATAATGCTTTATTATATTATAAATGGACAAAATTAAATCAATCCCTAAAAGGAAATTAAATGGAACCAATGATTACCGTAAAAATTTTTTGACAATATCAGTAAATTTTTTTGAATCCTATGAATCTGATTGATTACAGTTTAAATAATACTTATAATTAGTAATAAATTTACGATATGGGTTTTTAAATATTCCGACTCTAATTTTTCAATAAGCTATATTGTATTCCGAGGAAGAAACTTTTTTCCAGAATAATTATCTATAAAACCCCCAAAAGCTTAATTTTATTCAATTTAGGTCAGGTGAGTTTTCGAGGAATTCTAAGAAATAGCTTTTAATCAGCAATTGAAAGTCTGAGGTTTTTGGTAATATTTATTTCCCTATTACTTTGATCAACATACCTTGGTCGACTAAATCATCGAGGAGCATTCCATTCAAGAGGGCCAGTTCTTCAAACCTATCTTGAGGCATGCCAAAATGCTGTAATGCTGCCTGTAAGTTCATCTTTCTAGGTGCAGATTTGATTCTGAGCACATCAGGCTTTCGGTTCAATTTTTCGGAATCCTTCAGTTCCTGAAAAGCCCTCATGGTACCTAGGAAGACTGGTTGATAGCTGGGAAATTTGGACAGTTCTGAAATTCCCATTGTATTATAAATATTACCGCCAAATTGGATTAGGGTAGAAATAACACGAATGGTCCCCTGTTCCTGTTTCTGGTCTGCAGTCATTATCAAAGCTGATAAGCCATTGATTTTTTCCTCTTTTGAATCAACCAATTCCAGTTTAAACTGCTCTAGAATTGTATTGGCTGCTTCTTTAAGAGAACTGCCAGAACCGAGGGAAAGCATCATCAAAGCTTCGCCGTTTTTTGGTGCCATTTGAACCTGCTGGGGCGTATTCTGAAAACTCCAATCGTTTGGTATGGAAAATGAAAATTTCAGAACCGGATGATAAAAAACACTATTTTCAACATAACCCTGATTTGGATCTTCACCTACTATCAGGCCATCAATCCTTTTGAGGTAACTGTTTCTATTTACTTCGGCATTGGTCATTTTCAGTTTTTCTTGCCATACCCCTGCCAACTTGGCCACAGTCACGTTACGTTCAGCTGGTGATGGATGTGTAGATAAAAAATCAGGAATATCCTCTCCTCCGGATTTGGCCTGCTGTCTTTCAAGGGTTTCAAAAAAGCCTGCCATTTCAGTAGCATCATAACCGATTTTGGAGGAATATTCGACCCCTAATTTATCGGATTGCCTTTCTGCATCCCTCCCAAAACTCAACAAAGCCAACTGCATTCCTTGGGACAAAGGTTCTACAAATTGAGTAAGTTCTGGCACCAATATTACTCCTGCTATTAGACCAAGTTGACTTAGCATTTGGTTACGTTGCTGAATTACAGAATGTCGTGCCGTGATATGTCCGATTTCATGCCCCAAAACTCCTGCAAACTCCGCTTCATTGTTGAAATGTGCCATAATACCACGGGTGAAATAAACATATCCACCTGGTACGGCAAAGGCATTGATAACAGGTGAGTCCACCACTTTGAATTCGTAATCCAATTTAGGTCTATGGGATATGGCTGCCATTTCTAACCCTTTATCCGTAATAAATTTCTGTAGTTGTGGGTCATCATATAGGCCAAAAAAGGCTACAATCTGTGGGTCTGACTCTTTTCCCATCGCAATTTCTTGGGCCTCAGACATGAAAACAACTTGTCTTTTTCCTGTAACAGGATTTCTGGCACAACCATTAAGCATTATTGTGGTAAGCATTAAGCTGATAAACAGGATATAATGGAATTGTTTCATGGGGTGGGTTTTAGGATATTTTGTATTCGGAATCAATAAAATCAATAAGACGATAATAGTTAGGTTAGCAATTTTGGAACCAAATAAAAAAATTCTAAGCCTTATGCAAGTAATTTTTGATTTTGTGTAAGACTTTAAGTTAAGGCTTTCTTAATTAACAAACCATAATTCAATTCTTTTCCAAATCATTAAATTTCCAATTAAAGTTGTAAATTGGTAAGCCAACCAATAAGAATTTACTATTTAATTTTTCATGAAGCCTCGATTCACTCCTTTGGATTCAATGGAATCCTACCTAAAGTCGGAAAATGGTAAAACTGCTACACGTAGGTTGTCACAATATATCCCTGAAATGGAATTGGAGTTTCAGAGGATAAAGAAAGCCATCCCTTTTGAACTGACAGAAGAAGCATTGTTGAAATATGTTGATTTTGATGAATTAAGGCCAAAACTTCAGGTTGATATCAATATTTCCGGAATATTGGTGGACTTTGATCCTGTAAATTGGATCGAAGGCCTGGAATTGCTGGATGGAATCCGAAAGCATCAAGACATCAATAATATCAAAGCCTGTAAGTTGATCACCCTTATCATTAAAAGAAATTCCCAAGAAAGCGGTTATTTCGATAAAGAGATTAAGAAAGGGACTTTTGTTTGGCTTTTGAAAAATCTCAGTCAGGAATAGTCCACCTTAGATCATCGGAATTAAGGTCTGTTTTTACTTAACATTTTTATAATGTTTAGAAATGAATTGATTGTATTTAACTGTTAAAATGAAGGCAGTCTTAAAAATAGATAGCCTTTTTCCGCAATCGCGATCAGGGAGAAGACTGCTATAATTACTAATTGGGTAGGATTTAAGATTCGACAGCTGCAATGGCTTCCTGCAAGTCACTTTCCTCAATGACTTTCCCTAAATCGACGCCACCCCTGAACAATAGCATTCCTCCCGCCACCCCAAGAGGGTAATTTTTGTTTTGTAAGCCATGAATCAGAAGGTAGGTTCCTGAAAAAAGCATCACTACGGGTTCAATACTTTTAAAACCCTTTTTGACAGTGATAAATATTGATTTTGCTAGCGTTGTCATTTTATTTTCGTTTAATTTTTAACTTTTGCTGAGTAAGACATCAATTTAAAACATATATGGTTATCAAAAAATCCCACTCAAGATAATTTAAGTCAATTATTGTGCCGCATACCCGATCTCCCGTATTGAACCAAATTGGTATTTGCCATTAATGTAAAAATAGAGGCATTTTTATTAAGAAGGATTATTTTTTATTTACATTTAATTTAATAACCCCACCTGACAACGAATAATTTTCCGGAAATAATTTCTTTACCCAGTCCCTTATTGATTCAGAATCTCTATGAACCAAAAAGTTTCCCAAGCTTCGTCATTGCGTGTGTATTCCATTGATGTGTTCAGAGCTATCACTATGTTGCTGATGATCTTTGTAAATGATTTATGGACTTTAAGGGAAATCCCGGAATGGCTCGGTCATGCTCCTGCGAAGGTGGATGGGATGGGATTAGCTGATGTGGTATTTCCTGCCTTTTTGGTCATTGTAGGTTTGTCTATTCCATTCGCCATTTCCAAGCGGATCAAAAAGGGGGAAAGTATGATAGATACCTTAAAACATATACTTTTCAGAACTATGGCCTTATTGACAATGGGAGTTTTTCATGTCAATTTGGAAAATTATAATAGTGCTGATTCAGTGCTTTCAAAGCCAGTTTGGCAGATTTTAATGACCATTGCATTTTTTCTGATATGGCTTGATTATTCTTCGTATCTCAATAAAAAAAGAAATAATCTGCTTCAAATCAGTGGGGTATTGCTTTTAGCAGTCTTGGCATTCCTATATGTTGGAGGAACTTCCGAAAACCCGATGTGGATGAAGTTTCATTGGTGGGGGATCTTGGGTTTGATAGGATGGGCCTACCTTATTGCATCATTGGTGTACCTTGCATTTAGGGAAAAAATGGCAATTTATATTTTCTTTTTTCTATTCTTTCTGTTTTTCAATTCAGCAGAAAAATTAGGTTGGCTGGACTTTCTCAATACCATCAAACCCTATTTTTGGATTTCTGGAAATGGCTCCAATCCGGCTTTTTCCATGGCGGGAGTAGTAATTGGGCTTTATTATAAAAACTATCTATCCAATGGGAAATTCAAAAACTACGGACTTGTACTTGGTTCCTCTGCTTTAGGTTTGATTTTATTCGGCCTTCTGACCCGGCCACTATGGGGAGTATATAAAATTGGAGCCTCACCATCATGGGTCGCTATCTGTACTGGACTAAGTTTTTTGGTTTTGGCTGGATTAATTTGGTTGACAGATAAAAAGGGAAAAGCAGATTGGTTCAACATTATCAAGCCAGCCGGCACCAGCACACTTACCTGTTATCTGCTTCCATACATTCACTATGCGCTGTTTTCGATAGTCGGGATTGTTTTGCCATTGGTTTTGAGAACAGGGTATGTCGGAATATTAAAGTCACTCTTATATGCTTTGATCATCATTTTGATTACAGGTTTGTTGGAAAAAAATAGAATCAGATTAAAAATATAACATTAAAACTCTTCGCCATGAAAAATACCATTGCTTTACTGATTATTCTTTTCTGTTTCAATCTAGGGACAGCCGATGCTCAAGCATTAAAAGATGAACTGCCTGTCAGAGGATTGGCAATTGCTTCACCACAAACCAATGAGGTTGATAGGTTTGTAAAATTTATCCATGAGGAGTTGGCGCCAAGAAAAATTAATACACTTGTATTGAGGGTGGATTATAATTATCAGTTTGAAAGCCATCCCGAACTCAGGGATGAGAATGCGCTGAGCAATAGTGATGTCAAAAAAATGGTGGCAGCAGCTAAACAGCATCAGATCAAACTTATTCCTCAGATCAACCTTTTAGGTCATCAATCCTGGGCTGGTACGCTTGAAAACCTGTTAAGAGTTTATCCAGAGTTTGACGAAACACCTCATGTCAAAATGCCCGAAAAATATGAATGGCCTAATGCGGATGGTCTTTATTGCAAAAGTTATTGTCCTTTGCATCCGGAAGTTCATCAGGTTGTTTTTGCTTTAATGGATGAGATAGTTGAAGTTTTTGAAACGGATGCCTTTCACGCCGGGATGGATGAGGTGTTTTATATCGGAGATGATAAATGCCCAAGATGTCAGGGCTTGGACAAGGCAGAGCTTTTTGCAGGTGAAGTGACCAAAATCAGAAACCACTTGGCATTAGGTGACAGGAAACTGTGGATTTGGGGAGACCGTTTGATTGATGGAAAGACCACAGGGATAGGTTTGTGGGAAGGAAGTTACAACAGAACCCACAAGGCTGTGGACATGATTCCAAAAGATGTGGTAATCAATGATTGGCATTATGAAAAGGCGGTAGGTACACCTGTTTATTTTGCGATGAAAGGTTTTGATGTGATCAGTTGTGCATGGAGAAAACCTCATGTTGGAGTAAGCCATGTGGAGGATATGTTCCTTTTTAGGAAAAATAACACAGAAGTGATGAAAGACCGTTTTGCAGGTGTGATGTTGACGGTGTGGTCTGGAGTGACTCCTTTTTTGGATGGCTTTTATAGTTATAAATCGAATCCAAAGAAAGAAATGACTGAACAGGAAACCAATCAACCTTGGGTAACCTTTGTGCAGATGTTTGATAGGTATGCTGCTATTGCTAATACTGAAAAGTAAATATCAAATCATTTATTGATCATTAAAACTTCATGAAACACTTCAAATACCTTTTATTTCCAATTTTTGTAATTTACTTATGGTCATGCAATAGTCCAAAAGTGGATGAAATCAATGATGAGATTAAACCCAACATCATTTTCATTCTTGCCGATGACCTTGGGTACGGAGACTTAGGCATTACAGGGCAGACCAAAATAGAAACCCCATATTTGGATAGATTGGCAAAGGAAGGAATGCTTTTCACCAATCATTACACTGGCACCACTGTTTGTGCACCTTCAAGGTCAGCCCTGTTGACGGGGTTGCATACAGGACATACTCCAGTCAGAGGTAATTTTGAAGTCCAACCCGAAGGACAGTATCCTTTGCCAGACACTTTGATGACTCTTCCTAGGGCAATGAAAAATGCAGGGTATGTAACAGGTGCTTTTGGGAAATGGGGATTAGGGTTTGTGGGTACATCAGGTGATCCAAATAATCAAGGTTTTGATCAATTCTTTGGATACAATTGCCAAAGGTATGCGCACAGGTATTATCCGGAATATCTGTGGGAAAATGATCAAAAAGTATATTTGCGAGGGAATGATTGGACTAAAAAAGAAACTTATGCACCTGAAATAATTCATGGGGAATCCCTGAAATTTATTGAAAGCAACAAGGAAAATCCATTTTTCATGTTTGTACCAATGGTGATTCCACATGCGGAATTAGCAGTAGAGCAGGATGAAGTTTTTGAAAAATACCGAAACAGATTTGGTGATGAAAAGGAACATATTGCTCCGGCAGGAGGAGACTATGGTCCTGATATGAATATTCCCGGTTACCAATCTGTCAAATTCCCCAGAGCTACTTATGCGACCATGGTCGAAAATTTAGATAGGCAAGTCGGTGAAATTATTGAAAAACTTGAAATGTTGGGAATTAGGGAAAATACCATTATCGTGTTTGCATCTGATAACGGACCACATTTTGAAGGCGGAAATGAACCTGATTTTTTCAATAGTAATGGAATATACAGAGGATATAAAAGAGACCTTTATGAAGGTGGTATCAAAACGCCACTGATTGTCAATTGGCCAAACAAAATCAAAGCAGGTTCTACAACTGATCATATCTCGGCATTTTGGGATTTGATGCCGACTTTCTTAGAATTAAGTGGTAAAAAAATAGATGTACAAATTGATGGAATTTCATTAGCGCCTACCTTATTGGGTAAACCAGATCAAATCAAACATGATTACCTATATTGGGAATTTGTCGAGCAGGGAGGAAAGCAGGCCATTAGAAAAGGTGATTGGAAAGCACTGAGGCTGAACCTGAAAAATGAAAAAAATCCTCCGATAGAACTTTATAATTTAAAGGATGATCCCTATGAATCAATAAACATTGCTGAATCACATCCTGAAATCATTCGGCAAATGGAGGTAATTTTTAAAGAGGCACATGTTCCAAACACGGTATTCAAATTGTTTGAATAAAAAAAACCTCCGCTTTGAACGGAGGTTTTTTTATATGATTGCACACAATGTTGCCAGTAAATTACCAATTAAATAGACACTATGGTTAAAACCTTCGATGCCCGTTACATCGGTCATCGGTCATCGGTCATCCGACATCGGCACCCTGCCTCAAAAACAGGTCTAGAGCTTAACCAACAAGAAAGCGTATAACCAAAATAATTATCCGATAGAAATTCTTTTGAAAACAGAAACTGTCAAACCTTTACTCACACCATCAAGGTACTGGGCAATGGTTTTGCTGTTGTCTTTCACGAAGGCCTGGCTCAACAAAGTGTTTTCTTTGTAGAACTTGTTGAGTTTACCCAAAGCGATTTTTTCTAACATTTCCTCAGGCTTACCTTCCTGTCTTGCTTGGTCTTTACCGATTTCGATTTCTCTTTCGATGGTTGTGGCATCCACACCGTCTTTGTCCACTGCAACAGGATTCATTGCAGCAATCTGCATCGCAACATCCTTTCCGGCTTCTTCTACAGCAGCACCATTGGTTTTCACCAGTGATACCAATACACCCAATTTACCATTGGAGTGGATATAAGAAACGACTGTCTCACCTTTTACAACCTCAAAATGGGAGATTTCTAATTTCTCACCGATTTTACCGGTCATTTCAATGATTTTCTCCTGAACGGTAATGGATTCAAACGGAAGTGCCAAGATCTGCTCTTTGGTTTGGGCATTGTTGCTAATAGCAAGGTCCAATAGGGTATTTGCAAAAGCAGCAAATTCATCGTTTTTGGCCACAAAGTCGGTTTCGCAAGTCAATGAAAGCAAGGTTCCTACAGAACCGTCGGCGTTTACATTGGTGACAATTGTTCCTTCTTTGGTTTCTCGGTCAGCCCTAGAAGCAGATACTTTCTGACCTTTTTTTCTAAGAATGTCAATAGCTTTTTCAAAATCTCCTTCTGCTTCGGTCAGGGCTTTCTTACAGTCCATCATGCCGGCACCGGTCATTTGTCTCAATTTGTTTACTTCTTGTGCAGTAATAGCCATTGTTGTGTTTGTTTATTAGATTAAACTTTATTTCAATTTTTGGAAAAGCCTCTTGATTTTGAGTTTGTACAAAAGACCTTCGAGGTTTGGGGTAATGATTTTTTTTCCGTGTTCCTTTAATAAAAACCTCAAAGGTCAGGTATTTTCAAACCTTGATGATAGTATAAGACCTTCGAGGTTTGGGGTACTGATTTTTCACCATATTCCTAGAAAAAACCTCAAAGGTCTGGCAAAAACAAAAAATTGAACATAGGCCTAAACCTTATGTTCAATCTTTTATATATAGTAAATCAAAGTGGATTACTCTTGAACTTCGGCGTCAACAGCTTTTTTTGCTTCTTCCTCTTCGGTAAGCTTAGCATCTTCTTTGTCTCTTCTTCTTTCAGAAAGACCTTCTTCAATTGCTAATCCGAACGCTTTCACCAACAAAGAGATTGATTTGAATGCATCATCATTGGCTGGGATAGGGAAATCCACCTCATTTGGGTTGGAATTCGTATCTACCAATGCGAAAACAGGGATACCAAGTTTTTGTGCTTCTGCAATAGCGATGTGTTCTCTTTTGATGTCAACAATAAAAAGAGCGGCAGGAAGTCTGGTCAGATCAGCAATACCGCCCAATACACTTTCCAATTTCTCTCTTTGTCTGCTTATCATCAAACGTTCTTTTTTCGCAAGATTTTTGTAAGCGTCCTCCTTTGTCATCTTATCGATGGTAGTCATCTTCTTCAAGGACTTTCGGATAGTGGCAAAGTTTGTCAACATCCCACCTAACCACCTTTCAGTGACAAAAGGCATGTTCAGTCTTCTTGCCTCATCAGCTACCAAGTCTTTCGCCTGCTTTTTGGTAGCGACGAACATGACTTTTTTGCCGGAGCGAACGATCTGCTTGATTGCGTTGGATGCTTCTTCAAGGCAAACGAGCGTTTTATTTAGGTCGATGATATGGATTCCGTTCTTCTCCATGAAGATATACGGCGCCATTCTCGGATCCCACTTTCTTGTTAAGTGTCCAAAGTGAACACCAGCATCCAGTAAGTCTTTATATTCTATTTGTGCCATTAATAAATAAGATAGTTTCTATATATAATTTGAAAAATCTCCAGATTAACGTTTGGAGAACTGGAATTTCTTCCTTGCTTTCTTACGTCCTGGCTTCTTACGTTCTACCATTCTAGGATCACGGGTAAGAAAACCTTCTTTTTTCAATGCTGATCTGTGTTCTGCGTCAAACTCGCACAAAGCCCTTGAGATAGCCATTCTAGCTGCTTCAGCCTGTCCGGTGATGCCACCACCATCAACATTGATTTTGATGTCATAAGAACCATCCACACCTACAAGTGTCAAAGGCTGCTTTACAACAATCTGATGCAGATCAAATGGGAAATAAACTTCGATTGTTCTGTCATTGACAGTAATCTCACCATTTCCTGGTTTCATGTAGATTCTGGCGACTGATGTCTTTCTTCTACCGATTGTATTAATAATTTCCATGGACTGCTTTGATTAAAATTTGACTTCTTTTGGTTGCTGTGCAGCATGAGGATGCTCAGAACCGTTGTAAACGAAAAGATTTCTGTAAAGCTCTCTTCCCAATCTAGTTTTTGGAAGCATGCCTCTTACAGCTTTTTCAACCAAAATTGAAGCAGATTTTTGTTTCAATAACTTGGGAGTAGAAATTCGCTGTCCACCTGGATATCCAGTATGGCGCACATAGACTTTTTCGTCCATCTTTCTTCCTGTCAGCCTTACTTTGTCTGCATTGATGACAATCACGTTGTCTCCGCAGTCTACGTGAGGGGTGTAATAAGGCTTGTGCTTACCCCTCAGGATTTTTGCGACCTCACTCGAAAATCTACCTAATACTGCAGACTGGGCATCCACTACAACCCAGTTTTTCTCTACAGTAGCATCATTTGCTGATATGGTCTTGTAGCTTAATGTATCCACTGTGTAATTGTTTAATTATTAGCTTGTTAAATATACTTCACCCTCAAAAAGGGACACAAAGATAGAAGTAATTTCTTTTTATTGCAAAAGAAACTAAATTATTGCCTAGAAATTCATTTGAATCTTGAATTTTTAACCATTTGGCCCTCTTTTCCTTAACTGTTTTTTTCCAGTTGCCTCATCAATACTTCGAAGTCCTTGGGGTATGGGGCGGTCACTTTTATTTTGGAACCATCCATTCCCGTAAATTCAATGGCATAGGCATGAAGAGAAACCCGCTGCATCAGAGGCATTTCGTCCGTGCCCTTTTTAAGGTTAAACTTTCTTTTCAATGACGATAAATAAAGTGGCTTGCCCCCATAAGTTTCGTCCCCACAGATCGGGGATTTGAGATAGGCCAAATGAATCCGTATCTGATGCAGCCTTCCCGTAATTGGTCTACACTCAATTAAGGTGTGGGTGTAGAAAGTATTTAGGGTATTGAAATAGGTCTGCGCAGGCTTGCCGTCTTTGGTAATCTTGGCGATGCCTTTATTGTTTGCATGCAGATTGCGGTCCACCAATACATTTTTGTACTCATGAATTCCCTCTACGACTGCATGGTATATTTTATCCACTTTTCGGTCCTCAAACTGTATGGCAATGTTCCTATATGCCTCGGGATTTTTTGCGATGACGAGACAGCCGGAAGTTTCCTTGTCCAATCTGTGGCAAACCTGGGCATCAGGAGTGTACTTCTTGGCCAATTCCAGGATGTTCTGCGCCTCGTGCCTATCGTCCAAAGTTGATAAATAAGGAAGCTTATTGACCACGAGGTAATCCTCGTTTTCAAATAGAATCAGGTCTTTAAAATTGATTTTTTTCATGCAGTCCTCTTCCCAATGGGGCGCAAAATTATAGAATATTGATCAGTGTAAAAAATTAATCCAGAAGATTGTTTTGAATCCTGATACTTTAAAAGAATTGGATAAAGCATTTCCAAATACTATCGGTACTTGATCTCGACAGGAGACACTCCGACATTAAGGATGTCAATCCTGCGCGCTGCCTTTTTGGATAGATCGATGATCCTTCCCCCAACAAATGGGCCCCGATCATTGATCCTTACCTTCACCTTTTTGCCATTTTGCAGGTTGGTGACTTTTACTTTTGTCCCAAATGGTAAGGTCTTATGGGCTGCGGTCAATTTGCCTTTTCGGTATATTTCTCCATTGGCGGTCTGTCGTCCATGGAATTTGTCATGGTAGAAGGAAGCTTTACCGGTTTGTACAGTTTTTGGCGAACAGGATGCCATGACACAAAAAAGGAGGAAAATCACTAATATATTCTTAACTACCATCTCATAAAGGTACATAGATTAAGAAATGATTTATAAATTTGGTACAAATATCCGTTGATGGTTACAATTCCAGTTTACCCTGATTTAAGAACAGTATATGTCATGCGCTATGTGATGCCATTGCGTGAAGGTGGCTCATTACCAGCCTTGGCAGATGCCGATGATGGTTTCAGCTATGTGCTTAAATTCAAAGGTGCTGGCCAGCGTGAAAAGGCACTTATCGCCGAATTGTTGGGTGGAGAAATAGCCCGATTGCTTGGATTTAATGTCCCTGAACTGGTTTTTGCTTATTTGGATGAAGCTTTTGGGAAATCCGAAGGAGATGAGGAAATCCAGGATTTACTCAAAGGAAGCCAAGGACTCAATTTGGGTTTGCACTTTCTTTCCAAGGCTTTGACTTTCGACCCGGGAGCGGGAAAGATTGATGAACTTCTTGCTTCCAAAATTGTATGGTTGGATGCTTTTATCACCAATGTGGATAGGACCTATAGAAATACAAATCTTTTGATTTGGAACAGGGAACTTTGGTTG
>NZ_JBGSXS010000190.1:0-4966 GCF_041751335.1 Aquiflexum sp. | reverse complement strand
ATATTATCTTACTTTTTACCACATAGAAGCATAGGGCACATAGTTTTACTATTCCATCACTTTGAAATGGCTTAAAAAACATTTCATAAAAGGCTATGTGATCTATATGTCCTATGTGGTATTCAAAAAAAAATAAAGCTTGGAGGGGGTAAGGTCCCACTATCCCTTACTTTGATGCTACTTTGGTGGAGAGCAAGAAATGATATGGGAAGAAGTCTGAACACTTAAATGGTGGGGTCTAAGTCTGAAGACTTGAACCAATTTATTTCCCCAAGATCAAACCTTCTCACCACTTCCCATCTCCCCTCAACCTTCTTCAACAAAGCGATATCATTAACCTCAAGTTTCTCTTTAAGCGTCTGGGTTTTGATAAACTCCCAATATTCATCGAATAATTTTGGTTTAATGTCTTTAAAGGCGATGGTCATGTGGGCATGATAAGCCCTGTCACTGAGTTCTTCCACCAATTTAAGATCAGTCTTGCAGAATTTGGATAATGATAACTGCATATCGGTGAGATACTGATTTTTCTTCACATTGATGAAAATAACCCTATTTCCAAATTTGTCAAATCCATTTAAATCAATATTGAAAGGTTCAATGGTTTTGAAGAACCCTTCCAACATACCGCCCAAATTCCCCTCTTTATTTTCATTCCATGAAAATGGCATCTTCAGAGTAATATGGCTAGGGGACTTAAGCGCATATTTTAGGTTGAACTTTTCCTTCATCAGGTCTTTTAGGGCAGTTGCCTGAACCTGCACAGGCCCCTCAGGGACGATAGCAATGAAATATTTTGCTGGAGTATTTGCCATTTAAAACAAATATAAAGCTTTTGGGGTACGGGGTGACCTATTTTCGAAGAGTTTCAATTAAATTGTAAAAACAATTATTCCAATGAAAATTTTAAATTGTAAATTGAAATTCAATTAATCTTGTCAGTCTTATGAAGAATTTTGAAAAGGCAATGGTCGGTCTGGACCTTACAGAAATGGATGAAATCCTCATCCCTAAAATCTCAGCTGTAACAGGAATCCTTGGTATCCAAAAGATATATTTTATCCATGTTTCAAAAGACCTGTCCCTTCCTGAGGAAATCACTAAAAATTTCCCTGACCTGATCGCACCTGCAGATGAAGCCATCAAATCGGAAATCAAATCCCTGCTTGCTTCAAGTAAATTTCCTAAGAATATAGAAATTGAAATTGTGGTGGAAGAAGGAAATCCCATGTCCACCGTTCTGAGATGGGCCAAGATTAAAGATGTTGACCTGATGATTATGGGAAGGAAAAAAGTGTTGGAAGGAAGCGGATCTCTGGCAAAATCCTTAGCCCAAAAAGCCCCTTGCTCGGTTATGTTTATCCCCGAGTTGGTAAATATCAAAATTCCTGAAAGAATCCTGGTGCCAATGGATTTCTCGGCCCACTCCCATTTTACTTTTCAGTTTGCTGACAAAGCAGCTGAGGAATTTGGCTCCACCATCTTTGGCCTGCATTTGTACGAGGTGCCTTCGGGTTATTACAAAACAGGAAAATCATTTGATGAATTTGCTGCCATTATGGAAACACATGCGAGAAATGACTACGAAAAATTTCTCGCCAAACATTCACATAAGGATTTTGACTGCATGTTTGTACTTAAGGACAATGGGAATGAGGGAAAGTTCATTATAGACAAAGCAAAAGAACTGAACATAGATTTGATTTTGATGGGAAGTAGGGGCCGTACCTCCTCAGCAGCGGTGTTATTGGGCAGTATTGCCGAAAAACTCGTTCAGGCTAATAATGAGGTGCCCATGTTGATCTTCAAAAAGAAAGGTGAAACCATGAGTTTCTTTGATGCGCTGATGAAAATTTAATAGGCATTTTTTCTGTTTATCACCAACTCATAGACAGTGAGGATACAAATTTTCAAATCAAGTATCAATGACCAATTTTGAATGTAAAAATAATCCAAGCGAACCCTAGACCTTATCTGATGGGGTTTTTCTATTTCTCCTCTATATCCCTTCACCTGCGCCAATCCGGTAATTCCAGGCTTAATTTTATGACGGGAATTGTATTTTTCAATCTGATTTTTAAAGGCCTTATTGATAGGAATAGGGTGGGGCCTTGGACCTACAATAGACATGTCCCCAAACAAAACATTGATAAACTGCGGCATTTCGTCCAAAGACGATTGTCTCAAAAATGAACCGATTTTGGTTACTCTTGGGTCATTTTTTACTGCCTGATGCGTATCTGCATAATCATTGGGAGTCATTGACCTGAATTTGAGACACAGAAATACTTTATTGTTGACTCCATTTCTTTCTTGGATAAAGAATATTGGTCCTTTGGATTCGAGTTTAATCAAAAATCCTACAAGCGGAATCAGCCAACTCAAAACAAAGGTGATGACTAAAAGTGAAAAAACGATATCAAACGAACGTTTCAGAAATCTATGAACAACATGGTCTAAAGGAATCTCATTTACATTGATAACTGTCAGGTCACCATATCTTGAAAAGGAAAGATTTTTCTCCAATTGAAGGGCGCCACTGGGAATGATCTTGACTTTGATAAAATGGTCATCGGCAAAGGAAATTAACTTTTTGATAACCTTTTTATCCAAAAACTCATTGATATAAATTAGGTTTATCCCTAAAGTCTCAGCCTCCTCAAAAAAGGACTCAATCTTCCCCCTTGTCTTATCGCTTCTCTCATCATCATCATAATAACCCAAAAATCTAATCCCAAAATCTTTTCTCAACTTGAATACATCCTCTAGACGATTACCCATTCCGCCACTTCCTATAATCACTGCTTTTCTATAATCCAGACCTTGAACATGCATTCTTTTGATTAAAAAATGCCATGAAAGCCTGTAGAATAACAGCACAAAAAACAGAATGGCTGCCAAAGACACGAATGAAAGCAACCTCAGGGCATTGTCATGGAAAGGCATCCAAATCATTGAAATGATCACCAAAAACCATGAAAGAGAACCCATTAATTTTTTGAATGTTTGATTGGGTTCACTGGTACGTTCAAATTTAAAATCTTCCTTTAAGATCGTAATTACCATCCAAATCATGATAAAGACTGGGAAATTCAAAAAATCTAAGCCTTTGAAATCAGAAAAGGGCTGAAAGAGAAAGTTGGAAATAAAAAAGGAAAATGATACCGCCGCTATGTCACCTAAAACGAAAACCCACGGAGAATATTTGTATAAGCGTTTTTTCATAAAAATCGTAAATCTACCATTTCATTACGTTCCTGATACACAAAAGATTTATTCGCGAAGGATTTAATTGAAATAAGTTTTAGTCAACTTGAACTGCTGGCAAAATTATAAAAGATTATCAATGCATAACCAATTTCAGTTAATTAATTTGCTGAAATAGATATCTTTGCCCTAAAGTTTTCTATTTTAAAAATGATTAATTTAAAAACCTTGTTGGCTTCATCTGATCAAAAAGGTTCCTTGGGTGATAGATTCAGAAATAATAGGTACATATTTTTTGAAGAATTAATCCATAAACAATTTGGTAATGCGTTCCCCATTCGAATCCTTGATATTGGAGGTATGGCCTATTTTTGGAAAGATAAAGAATTGCTGAAAAAAGGACTGGTAGAAATCACTTTACTCAATCTTGAAAGGGAAGAAACAGATATTCCAGGACTTCATGCAGTATCGGGAGATGCCACCAACCTTTCCGAATACCCCGACAAAAGTTTTGATCTGGTGTTTTCTAATTCGGTAATTGAACATCTTTACACCTGGGAAAACCAGGAAAAGATGGCCAAAGAAATCAACCGAGTCGGTAAAAAATTTTGGGTTCAGACACCAAACAGGCGTTTTTTTATAGAAGCTCATTATGCTTTGCCGTTTGCACAATATCTGCCCAAAAAACTGATCTATTTTATCCTCACAAAAACCAAACTCAGTAGAGGCATGCGATGGAACCCCGAATATGCCCAACAATATTTGGATGAAATCAGACTGCTTACAATCGGTGAGATGAAGGAATTGTTTCCAGGAGCAAAGATGTATAAGGAGAAGTTTGTGGGGATGACTAAATCGGTAACGGCTTATAATTTATGATTATCCGCTTTTCCAACAGTAGACGAATTTTCTTTTGGTTACGGGTCGGATGTCAGGTGACCGATGACCGATGAAGCATAAAATCAAATGTTATGAAGATTTTTCTATTCTTTAAACTAATGGTAAAATTGCGGACATACCTATTTTTGATTTTGTCCTGATGTTTTTACAATGAGATTATAGATAAGTATTTCACCAAATTCCCCATTTCTTTAGCTAAAAGTATCCAACAGATTGATAGTTCGGTCAAATTATCCCTATTTGCATCCTTCTTTATAATTGAACAAATTAAGACAATCTCATGGATAGAATTGAATTGATTCAGAAAATATTTCAAAAAACAAATTTTGAAAACTACCTGGAAATAGGTTGCCAAACAGGCAAATCTTTTTTGCCTATCAGGGCTAAAAACAAAACTGCCGTAGATCCTGTTTTTAAAATCCCTTTTGGTAGAAGGTTCAAATGGCTTTTTAAATGGCCGGCCAACTTCAAAGCAAGGTACTTTGCGCTTGAGAGTGACGTTTTTTTTGATTCACAAAAAGCTTACCTCCAAAACTTAGAGAAATTAGATGTGGTTTTGGTAGATGGTCTCCATAATTTCAGAGGTGCCTTACATGACGTGTTGCATTCCTTGGTGTATCTGAGTAATGATGGTATCATTATCCTACATGATTGTTATCCTCCACATGAAGCGGCCTCTATTTATGCGGACATTTTTCCTCCAGAAGAACAGCAGAGACAAACGAAGGGTTGGACGGGAGAATGGTGTGGGGATGTGTGGAAGAGCATGGCCTACTTATTGGAAAAATATCCCAACTTATTGGATATCGGAGTTATAGATACCGATTATGGTCTTGGATATGTTCGGTTCAAAACTGCC
>NZ_JBGSXS010000189.1:0-14521 GCF_041751335.1 Aquiflexum sp. | reverse complement strand
CCACTCCCGGACAGATTTTGACCTGAAAAGTCATCAGGAATTCTCCAAAAAGAAACAGCAATATTTCGATCCAGAAATCAATCAGAATTATATCCCTTTTGTGATTGAGACCTCGATCGGTGCGGACCGCTTATTCCTTATGACACTGTGTAATGCATATGTGGATGAGGTAATAGATGGCAAGCAAAGGGTTTATCTTAAACTACATCCTGCCATAGCCCCTGTCAAAGCTGCAATTCTTCCTCTGACAAAAAAAGATGGATTGCCTGAAAAAGGAAAAGAAATTTTTGATGCTTTGAAATATGATTTCAATATCATTTATGAGGATTCGGCTTCCATTGGAAAGCGTTATGCCCGACAGGATTTGATCGGGACGCCATATTGTATTGCAGTAGACCATCAAACGCTAGAGGACAATACCGTTACCATCCGGCATAGAGATACCACCGAGCAGGAAAGAGTAGCGATTTCGGAGCTTCATGGAAGGTTGAGTATGGAGTGTAGCTTTAGGAGGATTTTTGAGAGGATATAAAACAAAAAGCAGAAAACCCCAAGAAAAAATGTTCTTGGGGTTTTCTGCTTTAATGGTTTGAAATCAACTCTGTTGATTCCACAAAACTGTGCGCATTTGATTGTTACCAATCAAATTTCAGATCAATAAAAAAAATTGGTATTTCCTGAAAGCTGATGTCCTCCAACAAAATTTGTTTCTTCAAAAACTCAAGAAAGCACCAATATTAAAATTGAAAATAGCCAGATCCCGAAGGCTAGGGTGAAAGGTGATTTATTTTTCATATACGTAAATTTGTTTTTTGTAAAAGTATAATATCAAAATGCAAAAAGCAAATAAAATACGTTTTTTTATTTATGAAATTCATTTTAATATGTTTATTAAGGTTTTATCAAATTTTAACAAACGATTAAACCATTTCATAATGAAAAAAATAGCGTTTTACTGAATATTTCTACACTGGAAAACTATTTATAGAATACACAAACATTTATTTGAATATTGAAAAATTACTCGTGTAGTTTTTTATTTCACGATGAATATCGATAACCTTGGTAAAGCGCTACGAAAAGATTGTTTTCCAACAACCTTCAGAATCATCAGTTATACCTTTATGTCAAAAAACGCCATCGTAATTGGGTCGGGAATAGCAGGACTAGCTGCTGCAATCAGGCTTATTAATAAGGGTTTTGAAGTATCCGTTTTTGAATCTAATTCATATCCTGGAGGAAAACTCTCAGAAATAACCATCAAAGGGTACAGATTTGATGCAGGCCCATCATTATTCACACTCCCTGAACAAATGGAGGAATTGTTTCTCCTTTCCGGAAAAGAGCCAAAGAAGTATTTTGATTATATCAAACTTCCTGTGGCCTGTCATTATTTTTGGGAAGATGGAATACAAATAAAGACTTGGGCAGATATCAATAAGTTTGCCGAGGAAGTAGAAAACAAACTCGGAGAACCTGCAGAAAATATCAGAAAGGCATTAAAAAAATCATCTTATATTTACGACCATCTGGCACCGCTATTTATGCACAGGTCATTGCATAAATTTGGAACCTGGACAAACAAAGAAGCTTTAAAATCCTATCTGAAGATGGGGAAACTTGGGATTTTCAGCACCATGCATCATGCCAATTCCAAGAATTTTGATCATCCAAAATTGGTACAGCTTTTTAACAGATATGCCACCTATAATGGCTCAAATCCCTATGAAACTCCCGCTACCTTAAATATAATACCTCACCTTGAATTTAATATAGGCGCTTTTTTCCCCAAAAAAGGCATGCATGACATTACCTTAAGCTTGTTTCATTTGGCAAAAGAATTGGGAGTGAAATTTAATTTCAATTCCAAAGTCGAAGAAATTTTGGTTGATAAGGATAAGGCAATTGGGGTATTGGTAAATGGCAAGAAAAACTATGCGGATTTGATTGTCAACAATATGGATATGGTCAATGCTTACAAGACCATATTAATAAAACAAAAGCAACCGACCAAATTGCTGGACCAACCCAAATCAAGTTCGGCTTTGATTTTCTATTGGGGAGTTAAAAAGGTTTTCCCTGAATTGGACCTCCACAACATCTTTTTTTCCGATAACTATAAGGAGGAATTTAACCATATTTTCCACCAAATGGATATTTACCAAGATCCAACAGTCTATATCAATATCACTTCGGTCTACAAACCTGATGACGCCCCGGAAAACTGCATGAACTGGTTTACCATGATCAATGTCCCAAACAATCAAGGTCAAGATTGGGACAAGGTTATCCAAGAGGCGAGAAGAAATATCATCCAAAAAGTGAATCGGATCCTCAAAACTGATATCGAATCTCTGATCGAGGTGGAAGAAATCCTTGAGCCAAGAACCATCGAAAGCAAAACCTCCAGTGCCAATGGTGCATTGTATGGCAACAGTTCCAATAATAGGTACGCTGCCTTTTTAAGACATGCCAATTACTCATCTTTCATAAAAAACCTTTACTTTTGCGGAGGAAGCGTTCATCCTGGAGGAGGAATTCCACTATGTCTTCTTTCTGCAAAGATTATGTCGGAAATGATTGAATGAAAAAACCACTTTAAATTAATTTAACCTTAAAAAATCATGTTTGGAATAGGAATCATTGGCTTGGCCATTTATGCATACACCATCTATGATGTTGTCTCCAGTAATTTTGGGGGACAAAATGATAAAATCGTCTGGGTTTTGGTGGTGATCTTTTTGCCATTTTTGGGGACTATTCTTTGGTTTTTGATTGGACGGAAGGGCACTTTATGAATTGAAGATTTTTTCTAAGGCATTCTCCAAAACAGGATATCTGAATTCAAATCCGGCATTTTGGATTTTCTTGGCAGAGACCTTATTACCGCCTAGTACCATTTGGGCCATTTCGCCTAAAAATATTTTTAAAGCTAATCCCGGCACACCTATACCCACAAACATTTTCCCAGCTTTCTTTGCAGCCGCTTTTGTAAGCTCAGCATTTGAAGCAGGATTTGGTCCTACCGCGTTATATACACCTTTTACGCCCTTGTTTTCTATGGCAAAAAGAAAAATCCTCGCCAAATCATCAATGGCAATCCAACTCATCCATTGTTGTCCATTGCCAAGGGGTGCGGCAACAGGCGGCTTAAGCATTTCTACCAAGGCGCCACCTTTATTATCCAATACTATCCCGATACGGAGCACTACTGTTCGAATTCCATAATCTGAAATATTTTTCACTTCACTTTCCCATGCGGCTACTACCTGCGACAAAAAATCATTACCCGGTTTTCCGTTTTCATCCATTAAGTTATCTCCGGTTTTGAAACCATAATAACCTACGGCTGACGCAGACACGAATACTTCAAGCTTTCTTTCAGATTTTTCAATGGCGTGTTTTAGAAGTAATGTACTTTGTGTCCTACTTTGCAGGATTGCCTGCTTTCTCTCAGCTGTCCATCTTTTGTCAGCCACTCCCTCTCCTGCAAGGTGGATGATTCCATCAGCCCATTGTAAGGCTTCAAAATCAATGGTTTGTTTCTCCACATCCCATGCAAAAGCCTTTTGCTTGTACTTTTCTGGACTTCTGCTAAGCCATGCGACTTCATAACCCTTTCTTTCCAACAATCCGGTGATTTTCTTTCCCACCAATCCTGAACCTCCTGTAATCAATATTTTTTTCATCATCAATTCTTTATGTAATTAACCAAGAGTTCTCAAATTGGTTAAAGATCATTTTATTTGACCAAACCAAAACCAGCAAAGACCGCTAAAACTCCAAGCATCAAACTACCCAATATGTATGCCATTGCAGTAAAGTAGTTTCCTGATTGAATCAGGCTAAGGTTTTCTGATGAAAATGTTGAAAATGTGGTAAAACCACCACAAAAACCCGTAATCAATAAAAGCGACCAATCAGCAGGGATGTTTTGATTTTTTGTAAAATATCCCAACATAAGACCTATCAAAAGACAACCTACCATATTGGCGGTGAATGTGGCAATAGGAAAACTATTCCCATAGAATTTATCTGTCGCTACTTTGACGAGGTATCTTAATATACTGCCAACTCCCCCGCCAATACCAACCAAGATGATTTGTTTCATATTTAAATGCATTGCTGAAATCTATGTTTTGATTTTTTTAAATAATCTGAAAATTGACTGAGGCTAATATTTATATAAATTTCCAGATTACCCGAACAAATTGCTTAAAATTGATTTTAAATTGTTGACATTATTATAATTCAAAACCAACTAAAATGACACCATCCAAGATTTTTCTCAATTTTCTTTTCATAATAGGATTTATCCTGTCCGGCTTTGCTCAAACAGATTTAGATCAAAAAATACCCCTTGACCCACGAGTTCGAATAGGAAAATTGGAAAATGGGCTTACTTATTATATCCAGCAAAACCCCAAACCCGAAAACAAAGTGGAGCTTCGGTTGGCGGTGAATGCCGGGTCGATATTGGAGGACAATGACCAGCAAGGATTGGCGCATTTTACAGAACATATGGCCTTTAATGGCACCAAAAGTTTTGAGAAAAACGAACTGATTTCTTACCTGCAATCCATTGGGGTGTCATTCGGCAGAGACCTCAATGCCTACACAGGTTTTGATGAAACTGTCTACATACTTCCAATCCCATCTGATGATGAAGAAAAGTTGAGAAGTGGCTTTTTGGTGATGAGTGATTGGGCGGGAGGGATTTTGATGGAGGAATCAGATATTGATGCGGAAAGAGGGATCATTGTGGAAGAATGGCGGACTGGTCAGGGCTATAGCCAAAGGATGCAGGACAAATACCTTCCTGTAATGCTTTACAACAGTAAGTATGCCGAACGCCTACCCATTGGGAAAATGGATATCATTGAAAATTTTGAATACGAAACTATCCGAAGATTTTACAGAGACTGGTATAGGCCCAACAACATGGCAGTGATTGCAGTCGGTGATGTAGAACCCGATAAACTTGAAGCTTTGATCTATGAATATTTCGGGGTTTTGGAAAACCCAAGAAAATACCCAGAAAGAGAACATTTTGAAGTGCCCGAACATAAGGAGACCTTTGTGAGCATTCTTACAGATGAGGAAGCCCCGGGAATTCATATTCAATTGTTTTATAAACATAAAGCCCTTCCCAGCGAAACACAAAGAGATTACAGGAATTTCGTCATTAGAACTTTATATGGAGGAATGTTAACGCAGAGGTTAGATGAAATAAGGCAGAAACCTGATGCACCGTTTATTTTTGCCGGAACAGGCTATGGAAATTTTGTCAGAGACTTGGATTATTTTTCAGCCTCAGGGGTCGTTGCCCCCGGAAAAGTCGAGGCAGGCATCCAATCCCTGATCATAGAAAATGAAAGGGTGGCCCAATTTGGTTTTACCGAGCCAGAATTGGACCGGGTAAAAAGAGCAGTACTTAACAGTGCAGAAAGGGCCTTTAAAGAAATGGACAAGGCCGAATCCCGGGCTATTGTGGGCAGGTATGTCAACCATTATCTCGAAGGTAATTTTGCGGAAGGAGAAGCTTGGAAGTACGAATTCTATAAAGAAATCCTTCCCACCATTAGCCTACAAGAACTGAATAATCTGGCAAAACAACTTGTTAGAAATGAAAACAGGGTCATCATTGTGACCGCCCCAGAGGCTGAAAAAGAAAATTTGCCTTCCGAAGACAAAATTCTTGCCTTGATTCAAGCAGTGGACAACATGTCGCTTAGCCCTTATGAAGAAAAATTATTGGCAGAGAATCTCATTGAAAATTTACCAGTTCCGGGTAAAATCGAGAAAATTTCAAAGATTGAGTCCATTGATGTTTCCGAAATGACACTAACCAATGGGGTCAAGGTATTTGTAAAATCCACGGATTTCAAAAATGATGAAATCGTTTTTTCAGCAACCGGAAAAGGCGGGGTTTCTTTGTACGGTGATGATGACCATTATTCCGCTAGTTATGCCGGTATTTTGGTAAATATCATGGGAATCGGAGATTTTTCTCCTTCTGACCTCAGAAAAATGTTGGCTGGGAAAAGCGTTTCTGTAACACCAAATATCGGCACCTATTCCCAAAATATTTCGGGTTCTTCCTCACCCAAGGATTTGGAAACAGCCATGCAGCTGATACACCTCTACTTCACACAACCCAGAAAAGATCGGGAACTTTTTGATGTGTACATGAACAACCAAAAAACGCAATTGGCTTCAGCCCAGGCAAACCCTGATTTTCAGTTTTCCAAGCATTTGAACAGGATTATTGCCAATGGTAATTTGAGGGCGATGAGTATCTATGATCCTGAGGATTTGGATAAAGTGGATATGGAAAGGGGATTGGAAATCTATGCAGACAGGTTTGGCAATGCCGCCAATTTTGAATTCTTCTTTACTGGAAACATAGATCTTGAGACCTTTAAACCACTATTGGAACAATACATAGGAAGCTTACCTTCGGATAAATCAAATACTGATCGATTTGTCGATTTGGGAATCCGGGCACCAAGAGGGGAAACAGAAATCATTGAAGTAGGCACTGATGAAAAAAGTCAGGTAATCCTATATTTTTCAGGTGAAACGGAATACGATAGAAAAAAAGCTACCGATATTTCCTATTTGGGAGAAATACTGACCATCAAGCTGATTGAGACACTTAGGGAAGAAATTGGAGGCGTTTATGGCGTCGGAGCAAATGGAAGTATGGGCATTCAGCCTGTTGACAATTTTTCATTTTCTATAGGATTCCCCTGCAGTCCTGCTATGGTGGATGAATTGATTGATGCTGCTTGGGCTGAAGTAAGAAAAATACAGGAAAACGGGCCAACTGAAGAAGACCTCAAAAAGGTAAAAGAGAAAAGAAGGATTGCTTTGGCCGAAAATCTAAAAAGAAACCAATATTGGAACGGACAGCTTTCAGCCTTTAGAACTTATGGATTTGATTGGGAGCTATTGTTGGAAGGCAGGAAATCAATTGAAGAAATGAATCAAGCTAGAATACAACATGCTGCACAGCAGTTTTTAACCAAAGAAAATCTTTTGGAGATTAGAAAATATCCAAAGAAATTTTAATTATGGACTTACAATGGATTTGGGAAGGAATCAAGGTTGGGGTAGCACAAATGACCTGGCTTGAAGCCGTGGCAGTATTTTTTGGAATAGCGAGTGTATTTTATTCGATCAGGAAAAATATTCTGGTTTTTCCTACGGGGATGGTCAGTACCATTATTTATGTATATATCTGCCTGAAATACAAGCTATATGCAGACATGGGCATCAATGCCTATTATTTTGCCATGTCTATTTATGGTTGGTACCTGTGGAGCCGTCAGAGCAATGGAAATCCTGAACTCCCAGTAACCTGGCTGAAAACAAAAGGAATTATTTATGCAGTCTTGCTTTTTTTAGGTTCTTATGGTGTTCTGTATTTAGTTCTGGCCAATTTCACCGACAGTGATGTCCCCTATTGGGATTCTTTTACTACAGCTTCAGCCTTTGTTGGAATGTGGCTGATGGCCAAAAAGAAAGTGGAAAACTGGATTGCGTGGATTATTACGGACCTTGTTTCTGTACCATTGTATTTTTACAAAGGATTGATGCTCACTTCATTTCAATTCTTATTTTTCACAGTTTTGGCGACCATTGGACTGTTTGAATGGATTAAAGCCGCAAAAGTAAAAGAGGAGCAATATGTTGCATAAAATCGTAGTGATCGGCCCTGAATCCACAGGAAAAAGTACTTTGTCAAAAAGTCTTGCAGCATATTTCAATTGCCCTTGGGTTTCAGAATATGCCAGAGAATACATTGAAAGATTGGACAGACCCTACAAGTATGAGGACTTGCTTGAAATTGCCAAAGGGCAAATCAATGAAGAAGAAGAGGCAATGAAACAAGCTGAAGGCCTTCTTGTCTGCGATACGGACCTACATGTTATCAAAGTCTGGAGCCAACACAAATTTGGAAAAACACATCCTTGGATAGAACAGCAAATATCCAATAGAAAATATGATCTGTATTTATTGACAGACATTGATATTCCTTGGGAAAATGACCCTCAAAGAGAACATCCGGAACCGGAGAAAAGAGAGTACTTTTTTAAGATTTATAAACAAATAGTAATCAATTCTGGTTTACCCTACAAAATTATTTCAGGTTCATTGAAGGAAAGATTAATGGAATCTGTTGAATTTATCGAAGGATCTTTTAAAATATGTTAAATCTTTTTATAATTATACCATCCTTCACATATTAAAGCTAAAGATGTTTATTTAAAGCTACCTTTGTAAGTAGATTGTATGTTAATCACCCTGCTTGTCATGCAATCTTAATAATTATAGTAATCTCAATATCAATATGATGCGTGCCCCAAGATTTAATAATGCCACTACTTTCCATTCAGATTTGAAGGAAAGAATAAAAAATTACTTTAGTGAAAAAAATGTAAAACAAACAGGAAATTCTTCTCTGTATTTCAAAGCCATCCTATTCGTGATTGCTTTTATTGCGGTATATATCCACTTAGTTTTCTTTACCCCATTTTGGGCCATTGGAGTTCTTGAGGCAATCCTTCTCGGTGGGTTGGCCTCAGCGATTGGATTTAATGTGATGCATGATGGCGCACATGGGAGTTTTAGTAGGAAAAGTTGGGTAAACGATCTTGCAGGTTCTTCTATCAATTTTCTTGGAGCCAATGTATTTATGTGGAAGACCAAGCACAATGTCGCTCATCATTCCTTCACCAATGTGGCTGAGCATGATGATGACATGAATGCAAGGCCATTGCTAAGATTAAACCATTCTCAGAAAAGATATTTAATTCACCGATATCAGCATCATTATTTCCTTTTGGTCTATTCCATTTTATACCTCTATTGGGTATTTGTCACAGATTATAAAAAGTATATTACAAAAAAAGTCGGATCTGTTCCAATTCAGAAAATGGACTGGAAAGAACATACTTCATTTTGGATGTTTAAGATTGTTCATTTAACCCTATTCGTGGCATTACCAATTTATATGGTTGGTTTTATGCCATGGTTGGTAGGATTCTTGGTCTTCGGAGTTTCAACAGGAATTTTCCTAAGTGTGGTATTCCAACTTGCCCATTCCCTAGAGGAAACATCATTTCCATTGCCTGATGAAAAAAATAAATTGGAAAATGACTGGGCTATCCATCAATTAAAAACAACTTCAAATTTTGCTACAGACAATAAACTACTTTCTTGGCTGGTGGGAGGATTGAATTTTCAGGTAGAACATCACCTTTTTCCAAACATCTCCCATATTCATTACCCTGAGATTAGTAAAATCATCAAGGAAACATGTAGGGAGTATGGAGTTCCTTATTTGGAACATCCAAAGATGAGACTGGCTTTTGCATCCCATGTTAACCACTTAAGAGAGTTGGGAAAAGAACACTGATTTACTAATATCACTAATCTAGTTTTGGCCAAAGAATGATTTCTTTGGCCATTTTTTTTGCTTCATTGCCATTTCCACCTACATTTGCATCAAGATCATTAGGGGTGCCTTAAAACAACGGGCTGAGATCATACCCACAATACCTGATCCGGGTAGTGCCGGCGAAGGGAAATGAGTAGCCAATAAAATAAAAACCATGAGGACTTAAGTCCACCGGGATTAATTCTGGGCAATGCATGCAATCATCATTGGTTTTTTATATTTATCGGTAACGGGTAAACTTCAAACAGAAAATCTCCCCTGATTTTCTGATGTTTAACCAAAGGCCATCGAATGGCAGATTTACAATCAACATGAAAAAATCAATTTTAATACTGGCCTTATGGCTGGTTGGAGTGATGGCGTATGGCCAAAGCAGTATTCGTGGAAACATTAAAAATGCGAATTCGGCTGAAGAATTGGTCGGTGCAAATATCATCTTGGTCGGTACAGGTCGCGGCGCAACAGCCGATCTAAACGGCAATTTCGAGATCAGAAATATTCCTAGAGGTTCTTACACACTTAGGGCTACATACCTAGGTTTTGAAAGCTTCAATACCGAAATTAATGTGCCTTCAACTGAAGCAATTCAAATCGAATTAAATCCAAGCAGTCTGTTGACAGAAGAGTTTATAGTCTACGCCACTAGGGCAACAGACAAGACACCAACAACTTTCAGTACGGTTGACAAATCAGACATTGCCAAGTTAAACCTGGGACAGGATCTTCCGATTTTATTGAATTTTACCCCGTCAGTGGTGTCCTATTCCGATGCAGGTGCTGGAGTTGGATATACCGGAATGAGAATCCGGGGATCTGATCAGTCAAGAATCAATGTCACGGTAAATGGAATCCCCATAAATGACGCTGAGTCTCATGGTGTCTTCTGGGTAAATATGCCTGATTTTGCTTCTTCTGTGGACAATATCCAAATCCAAAGAGGTGTTGGAAGCTCCACCAATGGAGCGGCTACTTTTGGAGCAAGTCTGAACATCCAAACCGACACGAGGCAAGACGAAGCATTTGCCGAAATCGACAATTCTTTTGGGTCCTTCAATACCATTAGAAACATGGTCAAAGTGGGCACGGGTCTGATCAACGACCATTGGGCTTTTGATGCCCGGGTATCACAGATTTCTTCGGATGGATTTATTGACCGGGCCAGCTCTGACCTAAAGTCCTATTTCCTTTCCGGAGGTTATTATGGAGAAAAGCATGTTCTAAAAGTGAATATGTTTGCCGGAGCTGAAGTCACCTATCAGGCATGGGAAGGAGTTCCTGAAAACCTTTTACAGACCAATAGGACATTTAACCCCTATACTTATGACAATCAGGTCGATGATTATAAACAAAACCACTATCAATTAATCTATACTGGGACATACAATCAAAACTGGAAAACAAATGCAGCTTTGCACTATACTTATGGCAGGGGCTTTTTTGAGCAGTTCAGACCCAATGACCGACTGAGCAGGTATGCACTGCCCCCAGTGGAAATCGGAGAAACCACCATTTCAAGAATGGACATCATCCGCAGGAGGTGGTTGGACAATGATTTCTATGGAGGTGTATTTTCGGTAAATTACATCTCGGATGATGGAAAATTGGATGCGGTAATCGGTGGTGGTGCCAATAGATATGACGGTGACCATTTTGGTGAAATTATCTGGATGCAGTATGCCGGTAACACCAATATCCGCGATAGGTATTATGACAATGTCGCCGTCAAAGATGACTTCAATCTATTCGCAAAGGCTACGTATGAAGTAAGCAATGGGCTTTTTCTGTACGGAGACCTACAAACTAGATGGATTGATTATACCTTTCAAGGTATTAATAATGATTTAAGGGATATTTCAGGGGAGACTTCTTTTTCCTTTTTCAATCCCAAATTTGGTTTTAACTATCAATCAGCCGAGGGAAAATCCTGGTATGCCTCCTACGCAGTTGCCAACAGGGAACCTGTCAGAAGGGACTTTACGGATTCTCCTATCGTAGACCGTGCACCCAAACCAGAGAACATGCAAAATATTGAAGCAGGTTATAAGCGCCAAGCTTCCACGTTTTCTTATTCAGCCAATCTCTATTACATGAATTATCGAGATCAGTTGGTGCTGACAGGTCAGTTGAATGATGTAGGCGCCTATGTCAGGGACAATGTAGCGGACAGTTACAGGTTGGGAATTGAATTGGATGGGGCATATAGGGTATCTCAAAAGTTTACCATAGGTGGCAACCTTGCTTTGAGCAGAAACAAAATCGCAGAATTTCTGGAGTATATAGACGATTATGCTGCACCGGAATTCCAGCAAGAAGTGATAACCCATACCGATTCAGACATTGCATTCTCTCCAAATATAGTAGCTGCAGCCATATTGGACTTCAGACCGATTAAGAACCTTGAATTTTCACTATTGAATAAATATGTCGGGGATCAGTTTATGGACAATACACAAAACGACAACAGAAAGCTCAATGCATTCCTCACAAATGATATCAGGTTGAATTATTCCTTGAGGCCAAGATTTGTAAAAAACCTTGAGTTTACGGTCATGATAAACAATATTTTCAACCAAATGTATGAGCCAAACGGATATACATTCAGCTATTTTGTAGCAGGTGAAGGGGCCGCAGGAAGAGAACTTGTTACTGAAAACTTTTATTATCCGCAAGCAGGAACCAATTTCCTGGCAGGTGTAAAAGTCAGGTTTTAAAAATTTGAATCCATATCAATTTGGTATTCCCCCATTAATGCCGAAAAAGTTGATCCTATGACAAAATCAGTCATAGGATCATTTTTTTTGGAAAACCAAACAATAAACATTTTTCTCATTGGACCTACTTGGACAGCCCCTAGGGACCTAGCGTTTTCTACAAACTCAAAACCTTTCAACCAAAATTCTGATCCCAACATTAGATCTACCACATTTTTTTTACCCGGATTTTGATAGTCAAATACAGGAAGAATGTCTATCCTTCTTTCACCATTTGACAACCAACCGACAAAGATTGGTCTGTCACCTATTTTAGTTCCATATTTTTCGCTAATAATGAAATTCCAAACCGAATCCTGGGAATTGGTTTCTATCACACCAAATAGATTATCAGAATTTTCCAACACTTCCTGATAACTTCCTAATGTAATCGATGAATTCCTTCCAAAAAAGGTAATCCCTTCCTTATTGATGCCCTCATAATTCATGTTGCGGTTCAAGTTGACCCATGCAGTATCCCCTTTGTCAGAGACAAATTCGAAAGACAATTTTCTTTCTGATGATGCGGTCTCCAAAGGGCTAAACAATTTCGACCTGTATTTACTTTTTGTCCAACCTGCTTTTGACTTGGTGACTTTAAAGGACTTATAATGGTATTTGATCATTCCTCCTCCCCCTTTCATACCGACTTCGAATCTTTCTCCATTTTCTTGAAGGTCGTCCGAAATAAACATCAGTTTTTGGGCTTGGGCTTTCGTAAAATCAAAAACCAAAAATCCTATCACAAAGCTTATGGTCAATAATCTTTTGAAGGGTTTCATAGATTTCAGGGCTTTAGGTTTAGGAATGATTTCAAGGGTTATTCTATGGGAATAAATTTAACTAAAAAACCAATTAATTTCCATAAATAAACCCTTATGATTTTGCAATCAATACCATTGCTTCAATAAATTTTTTCAAAAAATACTAAATTCAATTCCTGATACCTTCAGCAAAAAAATTCTTCTCCCAAAGTGTTCTATGAATAAGGTTGACCACATTCAAAATGTCATAAATATTTTTTGGATTGAAAGGGGAAATAGAAACTTGAAAATGGCCCATTTGGTCCTTTTCAATTTTAAGGTCAAAGGAATATTGAAGAGGTAAAAGAGCTGTAGGGAAAAAAATCACAGACGTTGCTGGAGAATAATGTTTCTGTTTCACCCCAAACCTCTGTTTTTGAACCGTAAAATTATTGGACACCAAATGGTTTTGAAATTTCCTTTCCCTAATGCACAAGGAGGATTGTTGAAGGAATTTTGGATTGAAATGATGGATAAGTTCCTGGCTTCCCTTTACAAAATGATACTTAATTCCATTTTCGGAATAAGTGTTCACATTAAGGTTATTTTTGATGCCGAGAAACTTCCAAAGGTTATCTATCCTGGGGAGTTCCATTTAGGTTTATTGAATTGTTGATTAACTTGTTATAGTCATTAATGGTAATTCGGAGTGCATCTTTACCGACTTCCCCTTCCAATATCGGAATATACCTATCTTCGTGCCATAACTCAAGTAAGGTGTTTTCAAGTATCAAAGGATAGAATTCTTCTACAAATGCAAGGTGTGAATATTTATCACCTCCTTCAAAAACCAATTCACCGTTTTTACTTTTGTCCTCCAAATTTGTCCATCTGATCTTAATTGGAAATTCTCCGGAGGTGGATTCAACAAATATATAAGCCTCATCTTTGACTCTGTTCAGAAGAATGGACAATCCCACAGAAACAACCTCTTCCGTTTTAGCCCTTTTGCCATAACGGTAAATGGTCATTTTCGCATCTTTTCTATTTTCAATATCATAGTAAGGAGCCCTGACATTTTTGAAATACAGTCTGTCCGCATCAGAGATCCTCATTGGACTTTCTTCTTTTCCTGAATTATTGGCCCTCCTTTCATTGAAAAATGACATGATCAACACAAACACCAATGACCCTATCCCAAAAATCTTCAGGATTCTTTTCATTTCAGGGGAAAAGGTATCATTGGATTTTTTGGCCATTTAATTCGTACTTGAAACAGTTTTAAGTAATTCGAAATAGATTTAAATATTATTGAAATATACTTTAGTGAAATTATAGCCTCTTCGGATTAGTCTGAATCTTATGCTAATATCTCAACCCTATTTCTAAATATTTCTATTGTATTTCTACAATATTTCAATTCAATGCACATAAGACCCCGCATTGATGTCGATGGTACATCCTGTAGCATGGTCAGCCAATCCCGAACAGAGTAATGTAACCATTGGTGCAATGTCCTTAGGTTCTGTCAATTGATTGAGTGCAATATCATTCAATGCAAA
>NZ_JBGSXS010000188.1:0-2315 GCF_041751335.1 Aquiflexum sp. | reverse complement strand
GATCCCAATTATACCTGTCAAAGTCCGGATTCGTAGCGTCCTGAGGTCTAGCATTCACATCCGTATTGGAGACTAGATATCTCGGTATTCCATTCTGGAAAATCCTGCTGTTGAATGGGATACCTGCTCCATCAGCTGCTCTGATCAGGTGTTCTCTGTATTCCTCAGTATTCAACATTCTAGGGAAAACCCTATCAGGCAAAGCTTGGAAACCAACATAAGAATCATAAGTAAGATTTGTCTTACCAGAAGTTCCCTGTCTTGTGGTAACCACAATAACACCGTTAGCAGCTCTTGATCCATAAATGGAAGCCGATACGGGATCTTTCAAAACCTGAACTGATTCAATATCCTGAGGGTTAAGTGCATTGGCATTATCGGTAGGCACGCCATCAATGACATACAAAGGGTCATTGTTACCAAAAGAAGTGAATCCTCTGATCCTAACTTTGGCTGCGGCACCTGGGGCTCCTGTACCGGAAACAGTGACACCTGCTGCCCTACCTTGTAACATGTTACCAAGGTTGAAACTTGGCTGTTGTAAGGTAGTTTTGGTGTTGACCACTGAAACGGAACCAACAATATCCCTCTTTCTTTCTGAGGTATATCCTGTCACAATGACCTCATCCAATCCCTGAAAGGATTGTTCAAGGGCAACATTGATTTGGCTTCTGTTGCCGACTGTTTCACTTTTGGTTACATAACCAATAAAAGAGAAAACAAGTACGCTCCCTTCGGAAGGCACATTGATGGTATAATTTCCCTCGATGTCAGTTACTACTCCCGAGGTAGTTCCTTGAACCAGGATACTTACACCGGGAATTCCGTCATTAAATTCATCAGCAACCTTGCCGGTCACTGTTCTTTGTGCCAGCGCGGTGGCACTGGAAACAACTAAGAGTAATATGAATACACTTAGACTTTTGTAAAGTTTTTCCATAAACATAGATTGATTGGGTAATAATTATTAATCGATTTTTTGTTGCAATTAATTTTTTAATCTTGAGTGCAAACGTTTGCAATATCTTGCAAAATAATTGTAATAGTTTTTTGGAATTTTTTGATCAATTCTAATACTATTGCTGATTATACCACGACAAAGAATCTGTCTTTACTTCATTTTGAATTAAAATACAAAATGCCAAATAATCTTTTGATACAATTTTTATTGGGATTCAAAAAAATTAACTTTTGTTCATAGGTTTGGAGATTTCGGGTTAAGTTTAATTGATACTTTTGATTTATTCTTCAATTATTCAAAAGAATATAATTTGGCATTCAAACATCGAAATGACTTTATCATACCTAATAGTCATAATTCAGAGACTAATATAATGAATCATCAATTATACAAAAACTTTTTGTTAAAAATCATTAAAGGGTAATCAAAAAATAAAATTGTATTATTTGTTTAGCGGAAATGAAGTGGATTGTTATGGATTATTTTACCTGAAAATATCAATGAACTCCTTTTTGTCAAAATAGGGTTTGAAATTAATATCCCTCAAAGCTCTTTCTCTGAGGAACTCACTTCTATCAATGGCCTTTGAGAGATTCTCTTTTAAAGCCTCCACATCTTCTGAATAAGATGCTACCAAAGCCAGACCATAAAAGCCATAACCGGTTTCTCTTCCTTTCTGAACACATTCTTCGAAAGACTCCAAGGCCATTCTGTAATCTTCAGCCAGGAAATATGCCAAACCTTTGTTGAAAAGGTTCTCTTCGTTTTCAGAAGCCCTGTTCAATCTGATTGTTGCCAGTTTGTAATCTCCATTGATGATATCCAAAGCACCACGAACACCTTCATTGTATATCAAAAATGCATCTGTTTCATTTTTCTCCAATGCTGAGGCTTCAGAAATTGAGATGTAAGCATCAAAATAATCTCCCCTCAATAAATAAGCCCTGCCGATATTATGGAGTGAAACAGATGTGGTTTTGATTCTATTGGCCTGCCTGAACATATTAATGGATTTTGTGACTAGGACATTTTTATCTCTTGTATCGAGCTCTCGCTGTGCCTGATTTAAATAAACCACCCCAAGGTTGTTGAAGGCCAGTTCGGAAGGATAAATTTCTGTAAGTTTTAAAAATATTGCTTCTTTCTCATCCAGTCTTTTCGCGGTCTGACCGGCAAATACCAAATGATCCTGATTAAAACCTTCAAGCGGCTTTCCGTTCTGTAACAGCGCATAAACACTTGCCGCGATTTCTGTATTATTGAACCTGGTGTCTTCTAATTCCACCGATATTTTTGCTGCACTGAGTTTTGGGAAAAGATCTCTTGAGATGTTTCTATAGGCCGGTAATCTCTG
>NZ_JBGSXS010000187.1:0-37693 GCF_041751335.1 Aquiflexum sp. | reverse complement strand
ATTAAAATTAAGCGAAAAAGCCTGAATTTTAAACATAAATCCAATTAGTTTGTCATCTCCTTCTTTGAAAAAAGCCTGCAATAAACCCAAAATCCATCTCCTATGCTAACTGGAATAAAAGTCCGGCTTTCTTTTATGATGTTCCTTGAATTCTTTGTTTGGGGCTCATGGTATGTGACAATGGGAACCTATCTAGGAGCCAATCTCGGAGCAACAGGCACTCAAATTGGAGCTGCTTTTTCGACTCAATCTTTTGGAGCCATCATTGCCCCCTTCATTATAGGGTTGATAGCAGATAGGTATTTTAATGCCGAGAAAATTCTTGGAATTCTTCATTTGACCGGAGCTGCATTATTATATTTTTGCTACACTTCAAATTCATTTGTTAGTTTTTACCCTTTCATTTTTATGTATATGGTATTGTACATGCCTACCTTGGCCTTGGTTAATTCCATATCATTCAGACAAATGAAAGACAATGCCAAAGAGTTTGCCCCGATCAGAGTTTGGGGCACAGTTGGTTGGATAGCTGCGGGCTTAGCTATCAGCTACCTTTTTTATTGGGATTCCGTAGACAGCATGAAAGATGGCCTATTGAAAAATACTTTTTTGATGGCATCAATTGCCTCTCTGGCTTTGGGTTTATTCAGTTTTACCTTACCTAAAACTCCACCAAGAGCAGATAAAAGTGAGAAAGTAAAGGTTTCTGATCTATTGGGTCTTGATGCGATAAGGTTATTGAAAGATCGCAATTTTGCAGTTTTCTTTATCGCATCCATATTGATTTGTATACCATTGGCGTTTTATTATCAAAATGCCAATCCCTTTCTTGCAGAAATCGGAGTAACTGACCCAACAGGTAAAATGACAATCGGTCAAATTTCAGAAGCTTTTTTCCTATTACTACTTCCCTTTTTCTTCAAAAGATTCGGCTTCAAAACAACGTTACTTGTTGGAATGATGGCATGGGTAGTCCGATATGCCCTATTTGCGATAGGAGATGCCGGAGGGGGACTGTGGTTGTTGATAGTAGGAATAGCCCTACATGGCATCTGTTATGATTTCTTTTTTGTATCAGGTCAGATTTACACCGATTCCAAAGCAGGACCAAAATTTCAGTCTGCTGCTCAGGGACTTATCACGCTGGCTACCTATGGAATAGGCATGTTGATAGGATTTGGCATTGCCGGATTTGTCACTGATTTATATTTACAATCAGATGGAACACATGATTGGAAGTTAATCTGGATGATTCCATCGGGTATTGCTATATTAGTGGTTCTATTCTTTTTGATTCTATTCAAAGATGAACTCAAAAACATTAAACCAATAATCAAAACAATTAAATCATGACTCAACTTAGTCGAAGAAATAGTTTGAAAAAGATCCTGTTAGGAACAGCCGCCGCGGGGAGTCTCCCACTTATGGGAGACTGTACCCAAGAAGACAAATCCCAATTGAAAGGAAATGTCAACCATGCTGTGTGCCATTGGCCTTTTAATCCTATGACCCTTGAAGAATTATGTGTTGGAATCAAAAAAATTGGTTTTAATGCTATAGATCTGGTTGGACCAAACAATTGGAATATTTTAAAGGCTAATGGAGTAGAATGTTCATTGTGCAATGGTGCTGACATGGGGATTGAAAAAGGGTTCAATGACAAACAATATCATTCACAATTGATTAAAGGATATACAGAGGTAATTCCTTTGGTTGCTAAAGCAGGTTATAAAAATCTGATCGCATTTAGCGGTAACAGGAATGGCATGGATGATGAAACAGGCATGAAAAACGCAGCAGAGGGATTGAAAAAAATCATGCCACTGGCAGAAAAAAATGGAGTTACTGTCATCATGGAACTTCTTAACAGCAAGGTGAACCATCCCGACTATATGTGTGATAAAAGTGCCTGGGGCGTTGAACTCTGTAAAATGGTAGGTTCGCCAAATCTTAAACTGCTATATGATATCTATCACATGCAGATCATGGAAGGTGACTTGATTAGAACGATTAAAAGAGATCATCAATATTTTGGACATTACCATACTGCTGGGAACCCTGGAAGAAATGAAATAGATGAGACCCAGGAAATATATTATCCTGCAGTGGTCAGGGCAGTTTTGGATACTGGTTTCAAAGGCTATTTCTGTCAGGAATTTATTCCCAAAGCAGAAGACAAAATGGCCTCTTTGGAGCAGGCCATCAGAATTTGTGACTTATAAAAATTAATGGATTGAAAAGTAAATATTATGGCAGATCAAACTTATGATGCAATAGTTGTCGGTTCCGGAGTTAGCGGTGGTTGGGCAGCAAAAGAATTAACAGAAAAAGGACTAAAAGTACTATTACTTGAAAGAGGACCAAATGTTGTACATATCAAAGACTACAAAACTGCAACATTGGCTCCTTGGGAAATCCCACATCGCGGCAGAAGAACAGTTCAAATGTTGGAAAACCATCCAAATTTGAGAAGAGATTACGTATTGAATGAATTGAATCTTGATTGGTGGGCCCACGAGTCAGATTCACCATATGTGGAAAAAAAGCCCTTCACGTGGTTTAGGGGATATCAGGTAGGTGGCAGATCTCTACTTTGGGGAAGGCAAAGTTATAGAATAGGTGACATTGATTTTGAAGCCAATTTAAAAGAAGGCATTGCTGTCGACTGGCCAATTCGTTATAAAGATTTGGCTCCTTGGTACAGTTATGTTGAAAAATTTGCTGGTATATCCGGAAATAAAGATGGATTACCACAACTGCCTGATGGTGACTTTCAACCCCCTATGCCACTCAATTGTGTGGAAAAAGATGTAGCAGAAAAAGTCAAGAAAGCATTTGATGGCAAACGTTTGGTAACCATAGGTAGAGTTGCCAACCTTACCCAACCATTGGAAGGAAGAACCCAATGTCAATTCAGAAACAAATGTTCTTTGGGCTGTCCATTTGGGGGCTATTTCAGTACTCAGGCTTCCACACTGCCCGCAGCCAAGAAAACCGGAAACCTCACTCTTAGGCCTTGGTCAATTGTCACAAAATTGATTTATGATAAGGATTCTAAAAAAGCTACTGGTGTTGAAATCATAGATGGGGAAGACAATAAAACCTATGAGTTCAATGCAAAAATCATTTTTCTCTGTGCCTCAGCATTAAATTCCGCAGCTATTTTAATGCGTTCTGCCACAGAAATTTGGCCTGAAGGATTGGGAAGCAGTTCAGGCGAACTTGGGCATAATGTAATGGATCACCATTTTAAATTGGGGGCTAATGGAATTGCAGAAGGCTATGATGACAAATACCATTTTGGAAGAAGACCTACTGGTTTTTATATTCCAAGATTCCGAAATGTTGATGGAGATAAAAGAGATTATATCCGTGGATTTGGATATCAGGGAGCGGCTAGCCGTTCGGGATGGAGCAGAAATGTCGCAGAATTAGGATTTGGAGCACCTCTCAAAGATGCCCTCAGTGAACCGGGGCCTTGGAGTATGGGCATGACAGCATTTGGAGAAATCCTACCTTACCATGAAAACCACATCAAACTTAGTAAAGATGTAAAAGACAAATGGGGGATTCCGGTCTTGGAGATGGATGCTGAAATCAAGGAGAATGAGACCAAAATGAGAGTGGATATGATGAATGATGCTGCCGAAATGCTAGAAGCAGCAGGATTGAAAAATGTATCCACTTTTGATGGAGGATACACTTTCGGTCAAGGGATTCACGAAATGGGTACTGCCAGAATGGGCAGGGACCCAAAATCTTCTGTACTTAACGGCAAAAATCAGGTATGGGATGCAAAAAACGTTTTTGTAACTGATGGTGCATGTATGACTTCGGCAGCCGCACAAAATCCATCTTTGACATATATGGCTTTGACGGCTAGGGCTGCTGACTTTGCAGTCAGCGAATTAAAAAAAGGAAATATTTAATCAAAAAAAGTTAAATCATGGCAATGAATAGAAGAGATGCGATAAAAAGCTTCGCAATAATGATGGGAGGCACTATGGTCGGAGCCAATGCCATCCTAACAGGCTGTGCTCCCGAAGATCAAATCGTGGGTCTTGAATTTACCCCAAAGGACATTGCATTCTTAGATGAAATAGGAGAGGCTATAATCCCTACCACGGATACTCCAGGTGCAAAAGCTACAAAGATCGGTGAATTCATGCAAATGATGGTCAAAGACACCTACAATGCAGAACAACAGCAAACCTTTATAGATGGTCTGAATTATATCAAAAAGGATTTCAAGTCATCCAAAGATAAGGACTTCATGGATGCCAGTGTTGATGAGCGGACAGCATACCTTAACGAGCTAAAAACAAAAGCAAACAACACAGAAGAAAGAGGGCCGGCAGTGATCGGCATGCTTCAAGACTTGACGGTATTAGGATATTTCACTTCTGAAATCGGGGCAACCCAACAATTGAATTATGTCGAAGTTCCAGGAAGATATGATGGCTGCATCGAATATAAGCCGGGAGATAAAGCTTATGCTATTTAATTAACGAATCAATAAACTCAAGAGACTGTATATCAACAGTCTCTTTTAATTTAAACCCAGAATGAAAAATAGAAGAAAATTTATTCAGATGAGTACTGTATTAGGTGCAGGAGTTTTTCTCCCTTTCCAGTTTTGCGCTTCTCCAAAAAAAGAAACTGTAGAGGACCAAGAAGCATTATTGGGAGCTACCAAAGGAATTTTAGATGATTTTGGGCTACAGCTTTATTCAGTAAAAGAAATTATGGCGGAAGACGCAGTCGCTACAATCAAAGCCGTCGCTTCATTCGGATATACTCAAATCGAAGGTTTTGATGGTGGGAAGGGGATTTTCTGGGGAATGAAAAATACAGAATTCAAATCTCTTACAGGTGACCTTGGCCTGGATTTCATTGCTTCTCATGTGGATACCTTTAAAGATTTGGAAACAATAGCTGAACAAGCCGGTGCGATTGGTATGAAATACCTCATCAATCCCTGGGTTGGCCCACAAAAATCTATGGATGCGTTTAAGAAATTGGCAGATGATTTTAATAGCCAAGGTGAAATATGCAAAAAGCATGGGGTCAGATTTGCCTATCACAATCACGGGTATACTTTTGAGGAGTTAGAAGGACAAATCCCGCAAAATTATTTGATGGAAAATACCGATCCAGACCTTGTGGATTTTGAAATGGATACCTATTGGGTGTATACTGCTGGATTTGATCCAATAGAATATATCAAGAAATACCCGAATAGATTTACTTTGGGACATGTCAAAGACAAGGATGGAGACATAGATTTTTCAGAGGCCAATGGCTCAATTATAGTCGGAAAAGGTATCATGGATTTTCCTGCCATTTTACGTGCAGGTAAAGACAATGGGATGAAATACTTCATTGTTGAACAGGAAAGGTTTGAGGGAACTAACCCAATGGAAGCGGCTGAAAAAAATGCTGCCTTTATGAAAAATCTTGTGTTTTAAAAAATAACTTTATTTCAAATCCCAGCACTCTTTGCGGATTCATTATAATAAATGATAAGCCTCATAGAATGCTGGGACATTACTTTTTACCTTACATCGTCTGATTTAGGAATATTACCATTGATCGAATCAATCAATAAAATCTGCCTTAATCGACCTTGAGGTATAGATTAAGAGATAGATAATAACCAAAAGTATCACCAAGGCAGCCACTTCAAATTGCGCCCAAATCCTCGAACGGTTGACCACTTTATCTGAGTTCATGGCAAGTTTTTGACCTTCCTCAATCTGAATTAGAGATAGTTTCTCTAAGTCGGAAACTGCCCTTTCGATATAGGAATTATACTCTTTTACAGATTTAGAATTAATACCTGATTCATCAGAATACAAAAGTGCATATTCTGATATTCTTAAGTTTTCCTGAATAATCCTTTTGAAATCTGTCAAAAACTGATCTTCACTTAAGGTGAGTTTGGTTTTCTCAAAGTCTTCAACAAGCAAAAGTATATCCTTTTCGTATTCGCTGATTTCATCAATCACATGACTATAATCGCTTTCAAACTCACAATGATTTACCAAGAGCTTGATTCGAAACAGTTTTTCGGAAATAGAAAATATATAACTCTCTACTACTAATCTATCTTCATAGAAAGAGATAAATGTGTCACCAAGCTCATTGAAGTTTTTTCTTTCAAGGATATTTTTACCGAAAATCATGACAATAATTATTGTCAAAACTATAGCAACTTTAAGTTTTCGGTTTTGGGGTTCATTTTTAGGCATAGCACAATCTGGGTTATAAAGTTCAAGTTTAAAGACACTTAACAAATCGTCTTTACTTCATTTGAAAATCTCTACCAATTAAAATTTTTGCATTGAGATAACCTAAAGAAATGGGAAATATTAAAATATTTCTAAAATTTTAATTCAAAGAAAAAAATTAAAAGCACTAAATAATTAAATCCATGAGATTCTAATTTACCCAATATTTCTATCTATCCATAAGCACAAAAAACCGCATAAATAAGAACACTAGAGAATATAAATAAAATATTCTATTTTTTCGTAATTTAAAAGATAATGAAAACCAGGATCTACATTCTCATCTCTATAGTTTTTGTGACACTTAACACCCCATTTGTTTTGGCTGTTGAGGAATCTGATGTTGATCATATTGAAATCCTTTTGCCATTGGCCGAAAAGCATTGTTTTTCATGTCACCATGATACAAAGAGGTCAGGTGGACTTAGCATCAAAAGTTTTTTCATGGGTATCAACGATTTTGAGAAGAGAATTGTAAGAGGAGGAAAAATCTGGACACACATCATTCAGACTGTTCAGTCTGGAGAAATGCCACCCGCCGGTGAACCCTACATGACACAAGAGGACCGGGATGCTTTTATATATTCTGTCAATTCCATTTTACTCAAGTCACTTTCCGCCAATGATCCTGGCAGGGTTGTCATTAGAAGACTCAGCCATACAGAATATGAGTATACTATATTGAATTTAGTAGGGGTTAATTTTGATGCCAAATCAAGATTTCCAAGTGACGGTTCAGGAGGCGCTGGATTTGACAACTTCCCAAATACTTTGTTCGTCACTCCACTCAAAATGGAGCGCTATTACGATGCCGCAGAAGAGATTATGGACCTTGCTTATGCTGATCCTGAAATCTGGAAAAGCATAGTCTCAAAGCCATATAAGAATAGTCTCTGGAATCGAATAACAAACTGGTTTGGAAATCTTTTTTTTGCCGAAAAACACATCGGGAAACATGTCATAGCTGCTGAGGAGGTAATTGTTCCATTTACAAGCAATGCCTTCAGGAGATTTCTGAAATCCGAAGAAAAACAAACCTATTTAACTCTTTTTAAGGAAGTTTATGAGGGAACCGACGGAAATGATAGGTTTAATGTGGCAATCAAAGAAACACTGAAAGCTGTTTTGATTTCACCTAATTTCCTGTACCGTTATGAAGAAGAACAGCCAGTGGACCATGCTTATGCCCTTAGTAATTTTGAATCGGCAAGTAGACTTTCTTTTTTTTTATGGTCTACTTTTCCGGACAAAGAGCTTTTTGAGGTGGCGTATCGAGGGAACCTTCAGGACCCTGTTGTAATCAGAAAACAGGTCAAAAGAATGTTGAAAGATAAAAAATCCAAACGCTTTTCTGAAAGTTTTGCTACCCAATGGTTTGGTGTAAATCGATTCAGAGAAGACATTACAGCTGACCCTGAAAGGTATCCTGAAATGACAGCTTCTTTAAGAGAAGCAATGTATAATGAATTGGTTGAGTACTTTCATTATGTGCTAACAGAGCGAAAAAATTTTCTGGATTTGATTGACAGTGAATATACATTTTTAAATGAGGAACTTGCCAATCACTATGGAATAGCCAATGTACAAGGGTCTGAATTCAGAAAAGTAGCTTTACATAATAATCCCCGGGGAGGAATATTGGGCATGGGAAGTGTCTTGACCGCTACATCGTTACCGATCAGAACAAGTCCTGTGCTTCGTGGCAAATGGGTTTTGGAAGAAATCCTCGGAACGCCTGCTCCCCCTCCTCCACCAGATGCCGGAGAATTGCCTGAAGAAGCCGCTGCTGATAAAAATGCAAGCATCCGGGATTTGCTGACTTTTCATAGATCCAAACCGGCTTGCATTAATTGCCATCAAAAAATGGACCCAATAGGCTTTGGACTTGAAAATTTTGATGCCGTCGGCAGATGGAGAGATAGCTATGGTCTTGATCCGATAGTGGCATGGGACACTTTGCCAAGCGGAGAAGTCTTCAATGGCCCGACTGAATTAAAAAAGATATTGGTGGGCAAAAAGGAATTGTTTGCCAGGACACTTTCAGAAAAAGCATTTACCTATGCCATCGGCAGAAATGTAGAATTCAAAGATGAGCTTTACATTCAGGGACTTATCAAGAACCTGATTGAAAACGATTTTAATACCGAAGAATTTATTATTGCTTTGGCAACAAGCTACCCTTTCAGATACAAAGTCAATGATGGGGCTGAGAAATTTAAAATATTGGCTAAAAACTAAATAATTATGGGAAATTGGCATATATCACGTCGCCGGATGCTTAAAGGATTGGGAGCAAGCATTGCACTGCCTTTTCTTCAGGCTATGGTCCCCCCTGGGATGAGCATTTACAACATGGAGAAAAAACCTATCCGGTTTGCCTGTATGTTTATGCCCAATGGTGTCAATAAATTTCATTGGACCCCTGAACAGTACGGGAGAAATTTCGAACTGACTTCCACCTTGAGACCCTTATCCAATGTGAAAGAAAACATCCTTGTTCTCAATAATCTAATGAACAAAGGATCGATTTTCCCCGGTGCCGATGGACACTATGCCAAAACCGCCAACCTATTGACCGGACTTCCGATTTATCAGACAGTCGGGGATAATTTACACAGCGGAGGTATTTCCTTTGATCAATTGATAGCTAAACACAAAGGTCAGGACACTTTGCTTGATTCCGTTCAGTATGGTATGGAGCGGATCAATGCAGGAATTGATGGTGCTGTTGGTTTTACCAGACTCTATGGCTCGACAATTTCCTGGAAAACTCCCACACAGCCATGTTCCAGGGAAATTGAGCCAAGAATGGCATTTGATAGGTTGTTTAGAAGCAGTCTCCCCGACTCAAAACCAAAGAATGATAAATGGAAGAAAAGCGTTCTTGACATTGTCAAAGAGGATGCAGATGCCCTACAAAGAAAATTGGGAAGGGCAGATCAGGATAAATTGGAAGAATATCTTGAATCTATACGGTCCATAGAAAAAAGGATTGACAATGAAGAGAAAATAAAGTCTTTCGAAAAACAGATCACTCCTGAAATACAAAAAGAACTTGTAGGCCTCAATCTTCGGATTGATGAATTCAACGAAACTTTCATTGGGGTAGATATTACAGAAAAGACACGACAGATGCTTGACATCATGGCTTTGGCCTTCTGGACGGACGCTACACGGGTTGGAACTTTTATGTTTGGAAATTCTGTAAGTAACCGTAATTTCTCTTTTCTTCCCGGTGTCCAAGGAAGTCATCACCAACTGTCTCATCATCAAAATCTGGATGATCAACTGGATCAATACCGGATCATCAATGAATGGCATGTCAACCAATATGCCTACTTCCTTGAAAAATTGAAATCTCTCCCTGATGGAGACAGTAATCTTCTAGACAATTCTATGGTTATGTTCTGTTCAGGTTTAAGGGACGGCAATGCCCACTCACCTTACAATTTACCAATTTTAGTTGGCGGAAAAGGTGGTGGAGGACTAAAGCCAGGTCAAAATCTGAATTTCGAAAAAGACACACCTTTAGCGAATCTTTACCTATCTATGGCTCGGGTCTTGGACATGCCTCTTGAATGCTTTGCAGACAGCACCGGGGAATTATGTGAAATTCATGTGTAAGTCAAATAAAGATTTATGATGAGTTCAAATTCAATTTTGACCAAGGTTAAAGCTATTTCAATTGAGTTCAGGTTTGTTTTATTAGGAATTGCCCTAGGAGTTCTTTTTTTACCTTTGATCAAACCATTTGAAATAGTTACCTCCGAATCTGTTTATTTTTTAGGGAGATTTCATCCTTTAATCATTCATTTTCCAATAGTATTGATTCTATTGGTCTTGATATTTGAGGTTCTTACCAAAACAAATATCCTTAAGATTCCCAATTTTCTAATAGGTATTATTCTTGGGACTAGCCTTATCAGTTGTTTGATATCGATGATTTTGGGTTTCTTGCTATACCTAACAGGGGAATATACTGGGGAAATTGTGCGGCAACATTTATGGGGTGGGGTATTATTAACATTTTCCGTTTCATTGTCTGTGTTTTTATTTTTGTCATTCCACCAAAAAAAATCCCAAAACATATACCCTTTCTATTTCATATTACTCGTTTTGGCAAATTTGACTTTGGTTTACACAAGCCATCAAGGGGGTTCACTGACTCACGGGAAAGAATATCTTTCAGAATACTTTCCATTAAAACTCCAACAAGCGGAATGGGAACCAAAACCAGTCGAGGAGATGCTAATTTATGAAGATGTCATAGTAGCGTTTATGGATAGAAAGTGCATGAGTTGTCATAATGAAAATAAAGCTAAGGGAGGTTTGATTTTGACTTCATTTGAGGACCTGGTAAAAGGCGGGAAAGGAGAGCACCCATCATTGGTGAAAAATTCCTCAATTGAAAGTGAAATGTATCGGAGGGTAACTCTGCCTGTCAATGATGATGATTTTATGCCTCCCGAAGGTAAACCATCACTTAATGATAATGAGGTCTCACTGTTGAAGTGGTGGATTGACAATGGCGCAGATCCCGAACTTAAAGTGATGGATGCATCTTTAAATCCAGAAATAGAATCAGTGGTCAAAGTTTATTTATCAGAACTTGGAATACAACAACGCAATCGATTTTTACAAAAACTCAATACAGGAAATCTTATAAAATCTTTGGATAAAACTGAAAATGTAGAATTAACAATTGACCCCTACGAAGAAAAATCCATTTTCCTTTCCATGAAATTCCCTCCCTCATCCTTTGGAGACAATGATTTATTAAACCTTCAACCCATTTTCCAAAGTATTTCAAAAGCCTCCTTTATAGGAAGCGACTTAACAGATGATGGATTTTATCATATAGGTCAAATGACCTCTCTAAAGGAACTATATCTTCAACAAACCCAAATCAAAGGAGATGGATTGTCACAACTATCAGTATTAACAAACCTTGAGCTCCTGGACCTTTCAAAAACACAAATAAGTGATGGAAACATTTTGAACATTTTGTTTCTTCCGTCTCTCCAAGATTTATATCTCAATGAAACATCAATTTCCAAAGAGGTCATTGATGCCATTAAAGAAAATAATCCTGCATTAAATATTCATTTGGAAAGAGGAAAATTCTTTTGAATTAAAATGTATAATGGATCTCAGCTTCTATGCCATTAACCCAATATTCTACTACAAACAGGACGGAAGTCCGAAGTCGGAAGACCGAAGTACCGGACATTTCAATCTTCTGACAAGAATTATATTGAATTGCCATTTTACTGGCATCATTGCGTAAAATTTATATTGCACTTCAATGAATCAGCATTGGAGTTTAAAACTATCACAAAAATAAAAAAACCTCCCTTTTGAGGAGGTTTTGTGATCCCGCTGGGATTCGAACCCAGGACCCATACATTAAAAGTGTATTGCTCTACCAGCTGAGCTACGGAATCAAATTGTTTTGCTCTACCATCCCGATAACTATCGAGATACGGAATCAAGTAATTGGATTGCCTTTTAATAAATTGAGCATCCCAGCAAAGAGATGCTCTGTATCAAAGTGATCCTGTCAGGAATCGAACCTGAAACCTTCCCGATAAGATCGGGATGCTCTATCCAATTGAGATACAGAGTACTTTAACTTGTTTAAAGTCACCCTGACCCCTTTCGTATTGTGATCCTGTCAGGAATCGAACCTGAAACCTACTGCTTAGAAGGCAGTTGCTCTATCCAATTGAGCTACAGGACCGGAATAAATTAAGTCGGGGTGGCAGGATTCGAACCTACGACCTCCTCGTCCCAAACGAGGCGCGATACCGGGCTACGCTACACCCCGAACTATTTTAAATTTTGTGAGTTTGACTTTTCAAACTTATTTTTTGTGATCCCGCTGGGATTCGAACCCAGGACCCATACATTAAAAGTGTATTGCTCTACCAGCTGAGCTACGGAATCATATTTATTTGCGCTACCATCCCGATAAATATCGGGATAAGGAATCAGGTATTGAATTCTTCGCTTTTGAAGATTTTTATCGTCTTATTTCCCAATAAGTCTTGAGATTGATTACTGACAAGAGGGCGATTTGATTTGCTTTTTTTTAAATCATTGCCGTAATTGGACTGCAAATTTAAGCCACTGTATTTAAAATGCCAAACCTAAATCGAATCTTTATCACAAAATTATTAATATTTTTTATCTGCTTTATACAAAGCTTTAATTGTCAGGCCGATATATCAAGACTCCAAAAAGCAGATTCTTTGTTTGTGACCAAAAATTATCAAGAGGCGATGATAATCTATGAAGATTTACTTCAAAATGATGAAACATACTCCTCTGCCATGCTCTTGAAAATGGCTTTTATTTCAGAAGGAATTGGGGATTATTCCAATGGCAGCTTTTACTTGGCCAAATATTATGATCTCAACCCAAACCCAAGAGTAATTACCAAAATCAAAACTTTGACAGAACAAAGTAATCTTATCGGGTATGAACTAAATGACAAGGATAGGTTTATGAAGTTTTTAACCGATCTTCAAATGGAGATCACATCTGTATTTTCTTTACTTCTGATCCTATCATTGATTTTATTATTTGTCTTTGGTAAAACCACAGACAAACCAAAATATTACCTCCCTAGCTTTGTTTTTTTAATTTTAGCTTTTTTAGCTAATAACTTCCTCTCTGAACCAAACACCGGAATTGTCACAGGAAGCCCCACTTTGGTAATGGACAAACCGACAGCTGCTGGAAAATTATTGAAAGTCGCTTACCCTGGGCATCGGGTTGTCATCAAATCTTCCAAAGACATTTGGTATGAAGTTACTTGGGGAAATCAAAAAGGATTTATAAAAAAAGAAAACATCACCCAACTATAAATTAAAAATCCAAAGGGTCAAGGTTTTTGAAATGACCGTTCATTTGAATTTTTTTCTTTGCAGCTTCAACATCACGTAGTATAGGGATTACTTTTAGCAAATGATTAATCATATGAAGGTTAATCTCTTCACCAGGAAATGCAACCAACTTCAATGGAAATAAAGGAATGTAGGTCTCCATATGTTGGATTAACTTGACTTATTCTTTTTGGTTACTCCAAAATGGGGAAAATTTAAAAAAAATTAAGTTTTATTTTGGTCAGATGCATTTACAATCAGGCTTTCTCAATAATTAAAATGTAAAAAACAAAACATGTCTATTCCTTTATTAGTGCTTCATGAAGGGTGAGCACCATTTGAGGTGACATATAGAGGTTTCTTATTTTATCTTTATAGTCTTCCTCAAATCCATCATTGTCAAGGATAAAATTTTTGTTTGCGAGAATCTGATGGCCCATACCACAGCCTATCGCATATCCATCTGCCGTCAATTCAGCTTCTGTAACCCTTTGCTTGGACATTAAATACCTGGCCCCAAAATGCATCATATCAGCAGTTGACCTATTCAAATAATCCATGACATGTCCCAATTCATGTCCAATCCATCCTACCAAAGCATCAAAAGGAACTTCTTCTATTGCTAACATCTCGCCATCACCAAAGACAAGTTCCCGAGTGATTTTAACCCTATATTTTCTTTTTTCTTTTCCATCTGCAAACAATGAAAATATCTTCGGCTGGGCCTGCATTACCGCTCCAGAAATTTTTTCTTTGAATTCAAAAGAAATATTCACTTCATCCAATTCAGGGAAATAAGACAAGGCCTCTAAAACAGGATCAAGTATAGCAATAGGTATTGCTTTATTCTTTAGCTTGACTATTCTATTTGCTTCAGGGTTTTCTTTATCGGGGTGATTAAAAGAACGGTCTGACTGGGTTTGGGGTAATTCTGGATTTCCCATAAAGAAAATCCATAGCAATAATAAATACATAACTCTTAACTCTAAACGCTTAATGATTTCAACGATCATTATAGCAAAAAAAATATCTTTTACCAAAAAATAGAGACTATAAAAAAAGGGGCTTTGAAAGCCCCTCTTATATTAGGATTATTTTCCGGCAATATAAACCAGAAGATCTACAACCTTATTTGAGTATCCCCACTCATTATCATACCAAGCTACTACCTTTACAAAGGTATCACTCAATGCAATCCCTGCTTCTGAATCAAAAATTGAAGTTCTTGGATCACCATTGAAATCTGTTGAAACAACTGCATCTTCAGTATATCCTAAAACACCTTTCATACTTGTTTCAGATACTTCCTTCATTTTCGCACAAATTTCCTCATAAGAAGCTCCTTTTTTGAGCCTTACCGTCAAGTCTACAACCGATACATTTGGTGTAGGTACTCTGAAGGCCATACCTGTAAGTTTTCCGTTCAGTTCAGGAATTACTTTACCCACTGCTTTTGCAGCTCCTGTGGATGAAGGAATGATATTTTGTGAAGCTCCTCTTCCACCTCTCCAATCTTTTGAAGATGGTCCATCTACGGTCTTTTGCGTTGCAGTGGTCGCGTGTACAGTTGTCATCAAGCCCTCTTCGATACCCCAATTGTCATTGAGAACCTTTGCAATTGGTGCCAAACAGTTTGTAGTACATGATGCATTGGACACAAAATTCATATCCGTTGTATATTTGTCCTCATTAACTCCCATCACAAACATAGGCGTATCGTCTTTGGAAGGAGCTGACATGATTACTTTTTTTGCTCCGGCATCGATATGCCCTTGCGCAGTTTCTTTGGTCAGGAAAATACCGGTAGATTCAACTACGTAATCAGCCCCAACTTCACCCCACTTCAGGCTTGCAGGACTTTTCTCAGAAGAAACTCTGATTTCATTCCCGTTTACCACTAACTTCCCGTCTTTCACATCCACACTTCCTTCAAATCTGCCATGTGTAGAATCATATTTAAGCATATAGGCAATATAATCTACATCGATAAGGTCATTGATCGCCACTACCTGAACATCACTTCTAGATTGTGCTGCTCTGAATACCAAACGTCCGATTCTTCCGAACCCATTGATTCCTACTTTAATTTTGCTCATAGTTATTTTATTTATTGTTGTATTGGTTCTGCTGTAAAAAGAAATTAATCAATTCTCAAAATATGAATTACATAAATAGTTATACTTTGTATAGGTGTAAAAATACCAAATTTATCCCGCTCCCCAAAATATTTAAAGGTTTGAAAATGAACAATTTAAAATTAAAGTAAATACAATCGATTGCGGAAAAATTTGGATAAAACCAATCTATTGATAATCAGTAAAATAAATTTCCCTGCAAAGAGGATTAAAAATGGATAAAACCAAAAAAGCGGTAATGACCGCTATTTTGGTTTTATCCCCATTAAAATTTTAAATTGATGCCAAAATTTTATTAAACGTTTCGCTTGGGCGCATTGCCTTGGATACTTTTTCAATATCTAATTTATAATAACCTCCTATATCCATTTTCACTCCCTGTACTTGGTTAAGTTCTTCAACTATTTTGGCCTCATTCTCGACTAGTGCTTTGGATATGGATACAAATGTCTTTTGAAGGTCTGCATCTTTTTGCTGTAAAGCCAAAGCCTCGGCCCAATAGGAAGCTAAGTAATAATGACTTCCTCTATTGTCCAATTCTTTGGCTTTCCTTGATGGTGATTTGTCGTTTTCCAAAAACTTGCCAGTTGCTTGATCAAGGGTTTCTGCCAGAACCATTGCTCTTTTATTGGAAAATGTATCCCCTAAATGTTCCAAGGATACCGCCAAAGCCAGAAATTCACCCAAAGAATCCCATCTAAGGTGATTCTCTTCCAAGAACTGTTCCACATGCTTGGGAGCCGAACCACCGGCACCGGTTTCAAATAAGCCTCCACCATTCATCAAAGGCACAATTGAAAGCATTTTAGCACTGGTCCCTAATTCTAAAATCGGAAACAAGTCTGTCAGATAATCTCTCAAAACATTTCCGGTTACAGAAATCGTATCCTTTCCATCTTTAATCCTTTCCAAAGAGAATCTTGTTGCATCTACAGGGGACATGACATGCATTTCCAAACCAGAAGTATCATTGTCAGGAAGGTACTTTTCAACCTTCTTAATCAATTCCCTGTCATGAGATCGATTCTTATCCAACCAAAATACGGCCGGTACTCCTGTGGCGCGAGCCCTAGTCACAGCAAGTTTTACCCAATCTTGTACTGGAGCATCTTTAGTCTGGCACATCCTCCAGATATCTCCTTTTTTCACGGAGTGTTCAATCCAAACCTCTCCAGATTCAGAAACAACCTGCACAATTCCATCTGATTCTATCTCAAAGGTCTTATCATGTGAACCATATTCCTCAGCTTTTTGAGCCATCAATCCAACATTAGGCACACTGCCCATTGTTCTGGGATCAAAGGCTCCGTGTTTTTTACAAAAATCTATTGTTTCTTGGTAGATTCCTGCATAAGCCCTGTCAGGTATTACTGCTTTTGTATCCTGGAGCTTTCCCTCTTTGTTCCACATCTGCCCGGATTCCCTGATCGTGGCGGGCATTGAGGCATCGATGATAACATCACTAGGGACATGTAGGTTGGTTATTCCTTTACCAGAATTGACCATGGCAATATCAGCTCTTCCAGCAAAACAAGCATTGATATCAGATGCTATGACAGCCTTTTTTTCTTTTGGTAAGGCTTCCATTTTTGAAATAAGATCACCAAAACCATTGTTCACATCTACTCCCAACTCACTGAAGGTAGATTCATATTTTTCAAAAACAGGGGCAAAAAAAACTTTAACGGCATGACCAAAAATAATAGGGTCTGACACTTTCATCATAGTTGCTTTCATGTGCAAGGAAAAAAGCACTCCAGATTTTTTGGCGTCCTCAATTTGTTCTTTTATGAATTCCTTAAATTCACCTACACTAAAAACCGCTGCATCGATTACTTCTTTATCCTTTAATCCCAATTTTGATTTCAGTGTCTTTTTAGATCCCTCTGCTCCCGTATGGACGATATCAATGGCAGTTGCCTTTTCAACGGTAACTGATTTTTCACTTCCATAAAAGTCCCCTTGCTTCATACTTGAAACATGTGTTTTAGAATCAGAAGACCACTTACCCATACTGTGTGGATTATTTTTTGCATAATTTTTTACAGCCAATGGTGCCCTTCTATCCGAATTCCCCTCTCTTAAAACCGGATTTACCGCGCTTCCCTTTACCTTATCATATCTGGCTTGAATGGATTTCTCTTCTTCATTTTTCGGATCATCAGGATAATCAGGCAAGGCATATCCGTTAACCTGAAGTTCTTTTATAGCACCTTTCAACTGTGGAATTGATGCAGAAATATTGGGTAATTTAACAATATTGGCCTCAGGAGTTTTGGCGATTTCGCCCAATTCAGACAAATCATCATTGATTCTTTGCTCTGTCCTTAGGTATTCAGGGAACAGGGCAATTATTCTCGCTGAAAGTGAAATATTTCTGGTTTCTACTGCAATTCCAGCAGAATCAGTAAAAGCTTTTACAATCGGTAACAATGAATAAGTGGCCAAAGCAGGAGCCTCATCAGTCAGTGTATATAGAATTTTTGCTGTTTTAGTGGTCATTTTCTGTGATTTCAGATAGGTTTAACAAATTCTCTTTTTTAAAAAGTCATTTGAAACGATTTTTGATACTTAAAAAAAATTTAATTTTCTCTAAGGTCAGGCTGTTTCAAAATTCTGGGCTAAAATAATCAAAATATCCCAGTTTAAAAGTTGGATTTTGTTGATTGGTATATTTCAAAAGTCTGATTGATTTCTTTAAAAAGACCAAAGATGAACGTCTAAATAAGAAAATAACGGCTTTAATACATCATTTCAAATCAAACTGATCGCTATCCATCCATGCAGGAAATTTTCTTCTAAAGTCCTTTAGGTTCTGCAAATCCAGTTCGACAAAAAGCACCTCCTCTTGTCTTTCCGAAAATGTGAGTTTCTCCCCTTTATAATTGTATGCAGCAGAATGTCCACAATAGGGAACTTCATTCCCGTCCGTTCCGATTCTATTGACTCCGATAGAATAGCTGAGATTTTCAACTGCCCTCGCCTGTAACAAATTGTCCCACGCACCAATTCTTGGGCTAGGCCAATTTGCCACATAAAAAATTAGGTCATACTCCATTTCGTTTTCTTTTATTCTGTTTCTTGACCATACCGGAAATCTCAGGTCATAGCAAATTTGTGGCATTATTTTCCAACCTTTCCATTCAAAAATCTTTCTAGCCTTTCCCATATCATAATGAGCATCCTCATTTGCCATTCTAAAAAGATGCCTTTTATCATAAGTATCAATCTTTCCATCAGGGGTCACCCAAAGTAACCTATTATAATAATTGTCTTTGTCATTGATAATCACACTTCCTGTCACCACAGCTTTGGTTTGAGCAGCCATTTGTTTCATCCACTTTGTGGTGTCCAAGTTCATAGGTTCTGAGACTTCCTTAGCATCCATGGTAAATCCTGTTGAAAACATCTCCGGAAGAATGATAAGATCTACAACCTGTTCTAGATTCATGATTTTTTCTTCCAACATGGCCATATTGGCAGTCTTATTTTTCCAAAAAAGATCAGTTTGAATCAATGCAATTTTAAGTTGGTCTATAATATTTTGATTCATCTTGGTATTTCTTGTTTTAGTTAATTTCAAAAAAAGGCAACTAATTAAAATCAAGTATCAACGTACTGGATAGATCATTCGGTAGTCCGTGGATACCTTCCCTTTACTGATATCAATCAATTTGCTTTGTACCATTCTTTTTTTCAGACCTTTGAGATAATCAATAAATAATATCCCTTCAAGGTGGTCATATTCATGTTGGATTACCCTAGCAGTCAATCCCGAAAACTCCTCTTCTTTCAGATTCCAGTTTTCATCAAAATACTCGATGGTAAGTTTTTCGGGTCTGAAAACATCAGCCCTGATTTCAGGAATACTGAGACAACCCTCCTCAAATCCGAAGACATCACCATATTCGTCCAAAATAATCGGATTGATAAATGCTTTACGAATGCCTTTATCTTCATCCTCCTCATCGAGCATCAAACTGCTGTCAATCACAAAAAGACGGATTCCTTTATTGATCTGAGGAGCTGCCAATCCCACACCATTGGCATGATCCATGGTACTGAACATATCCTGAATCAGTTCTGAAAGATCTTCACCTTCTTTTATTTCTTCAGCTTCTTTTTTTAAAATCGGATTTCCGTAAGCGACTATTGGGTAAATCATATTTGTTCCAAGTAGGATTGTAAGATTATTGCAGCACTGACCTTGTCAAGATTACCTGCTTTCTCTTTTCTATCTTTTTTTTTGCTTCCCATGGCAATCATACTTTGCATGGCCATTTTGGAAGTATATCTTTCGTCAATTAAGACAAGCTTTTTGTCAGGGTAGATTTTCTTTAGTCTGTTCTGAAGGCTTAATACCCTTGGCGTCATTTCATTGGGAGTACCGTCTAGTTTTTTGGGGTAACCCAAAACAATGGTATCCACCGCTTCCCTTGCGAAATATGCATTGAGAAAATCTACAAGTTTCGAAGTTTCTACTGTTTCAAGAGGATTTGCCAACATTTTCAGCGTATCTGTAACTGCAATACCTGTTCTTTTTGTTCCCAAATCAATTGCCAAAATTCTACTCATCAGTTATTGCGTATTTTTTTCCTTACTTTCCTGAGAACTTCTTTTTCCAGTTCCACAGCTTTTGGGAAAAGTAAGCGGTCTTCAATTTGGGCATGGATGATCAGTTCTTTTTCAAAAACCTGGAGTTCATGATAAAGTACTTTCATCGAAATTGAAGCGTCCGAAGGAAGAAAATAATCATTTGTTAATTTTCTGATACCTACCATTTCATCGTCATGGGTATCATGGGCTTCAGCAAGCAAGGCCACAGGACTTCCTTTCAAAATTTGTAATGCATCAGGTATCCTATATTCATCTTCCTCTATTTCATGAAGTAATTTGATCCGCTGAAAAAGTTTGCTTTCTTCTTCATGGATGTGATGTATAAAATCATCCACAAATAGGGGAAACATGATCCTTAAATCCGCAAGAATATTGAGATAGTCTGGTTTTTCCACCTGAATTCCAGAAACCATATTGGATAAAAAAGGTAACTCCTGTCTCAAAAAGTAATTATGCTTTCTCTTGAGATAAGCCACTAAGACTTCTATGGGGTGAATAAAAAGCTCCTCTGAAGTAGGTTCTTTTCTTTTTGCCCAATTTTCTAGTTCATCAATAAGTTGTTGGGGATTTATTTTAAATTTTTTACAGACTTCAAGAAGTGAATTCTGTTCGTATTGAAAAAAGCTTATTCCAAAATAATGTAAGACAGACGCAAAGACATAATTCTCAGACACAAGGTCTTTAATTGAGGTTTTATGAATATCTTTGGAATTCAACATGGAAACAAAATTAATTTATTTTAACTAAATAAGGGACATAAGATTCATCAAAATTGAATTTCTTGCGTTTATTAAAAACGAAATGGTTTAAATTACTGTTTAATCGTAAGTTGGGTTTATTTTAAACAACCCAAAAAAAAATACCACTTACTAACCGAAGGAAATTGTGAGCGAAATCAAGAATACCAAACAGCAAATCAGATTACCCATTATTCTGGCCCTTGCCATTTCGGCGGGCATTTGGATAGGAGCAACATTCGCTGAACCAAAAACAGACAGAAACGACCTGAAAGCTGCTATATACAAGCTTCAGGAAATCATCACCTACATCAACCGGGACTATGTTGACAGTGTTAATACAAATGAATTGGTAGAGTTCGGGATTCAAAAAATGCTGGAAAAACTTGATCCCCATTCCAGTTATATTCCTGCAAGGGATGCTTCCCTGGCCAAATCTGATCTGGATGGTGCATTTGATGGTATAGGTGTTGAATTCGGAATCATTAGGGATACCATTTATGTTGTGGCCCCTTTAACAGGTGGCCCATCAGAAAAACTTGGGATTCAATCTGGGGATCAAATTATAAATGTTGACGGAAAAACCGTGGCTGGAACAGGGATTACAAACCGAGATGTGTTTGATTTGCTTAGAGGACCAAGGGGGAGTAAAGTGGTAGTTGATATCAAAAGAAAAAACCAAAACGAACTGATTCCTTATGACATAATCAGGGACAAAATTCCTCAGTATAGCATCAATGCCACTTATATGGTCAATGAGGAAATCGGATACATCAAAGTAACAAGATTTGCCGCTACTACCCATGAGGAATTCAAAAAGTCCGTCCAAGAATTGAAGGACCAAGGGATGAAAAAATTGATTTTAGATCTACAGGGAAATCCTGGCGGATACATGGGCGCTGCTATTAATATTGCTGATGAAATTTTGGATGAAAATGCACTTATAGTTTCCCAAGAAGGTAAGCTGAGCAGATATAATCAAAAAGCTTATGCCATCAAGCCCGGCTTATTTGAAGATGGATCTGTAATTGTTTTAATCAATGAAGGAAGTGCCTCAGCCTCAGAAATTGTTGCAGGCGCGATTCAGGATAATGATCGTGGACTTATAGTAGGTAGAAGATCTTTTGGAAAAGGGCTTGTCCAAATGCCGATTGATTTATCAGATGGGGCTGAACTTAGATTGACTATTGCGAGGTATTACACTCCATCTGGAAGATCCATTCAAAAGCCTTATGGCAATGACAACGACTATGGAAGTGATTGGATGAACAGGTTTGAGCATGGTGAGTTTTTTACTGCTGACAGCATCAAGTTCAATGACAGCTTAAGATTTGAAACTAGAGGTGGTAGATCAGTTTTTGGAGGAGGAGGGATAATGCCGGATTTCTTTGCTCCATTGGATACCACAATGTCAAGTGCATACATCAACAGGTTATTTAATTCGGATTCTTCCAGGGAATTCATCTTGGATTACCTTGAAAAAAATAAGAAGAAATTTGACGGAATGAGTTTTGAAGATTATTATAGCAATTATCAGGTTTCTGAAGAAATGCTTCAATCATTGATAAAAGTAGGTGAACGAAATAAAGTCAAGTTTGATGAAAAGGATTTTAAAAAATCGAAAAATTACCTCAAAATACTTCTCAAGGCTCATATGGGAAGAAATATATTTGATGACAATGCTTTCTACAAAGTAATCAATGAAGCTATCAACGAGGCATATCAACAAGCACTTACCTTGTTTGACGAGGCTGAAAACCTTGCTTTGGCACCAAAACCTAAAGAGTAAAAATAATCGCAGTTAATTGTTATTATCGTTTTCTGTTATCAATCTTAACTAATTCAGAGTCCGATATTTGGAAATTAGATATTAAGATATTGAATTCTAATCCAACCATAAGAGAAGGCTATTTCGATTAATAGCCAAAAAAAAACATTATGGGATTATTAAATAAGCCTTTCAAGTTGGGAAGGCTTATTTTTTTTACTATTCTTCCTAGATTGAAAAAGAAACCTAAAAGGAACGATTTAAAAATCAAATCAATTATATTACAATTTGATTATCCGAAATGCTGCTAGGAGTTCGTTTGAATATCTCAATTAAGCAATTAATATTTCAAAGTTTGCTTCTTCCAACTTCGATCTTCCAAACATTGTCCCAAGAAGTAGTCTACAGTCAGGAAAATGGACAATCTCATATTTCAAATACAATAACCCAAAAAATAAATGAAAAATACGCGCACTTTCTTGATCCTATTCTCGTGTTTTTTAATGACAAACCATAATAGTATGGCCCAGGCAAAAATCACACACATCGCAGTTTATGTAGAAGACTTGCAAAGAAGTACTGATTTTTATACGGGTGTTTTCAATTTCCCGGAATTAGACGAACCATTTAAGGATGGTTTACATGCTTGGCTGGACATAGGTAATAATTTGTCCATGCATATCATTGAAGCTCCGTGGGAACCTATTACTATCAATAAAATCAATCATATCTGTTTTAGCATACCGGACATGGATGGTTTCATTGCCAATTTAAATAAGATGGGGATTGAATATGAAGATTGGCCAGGAAAGAAAAATACCATCAACATCCGACCTGACGGCATCAAACAGATTTATGTAAGGGATCCGGATGGGTATTGGTTGGAGATTAATGATGAATATTGAATTGGATGATTCTATCACAACCATCCAGAATAGCTATCAAAAAACAATTGGATTATCAATACAAAAATACAACTGATAACAACCTATTCTTTAACATTGAATTGCTTCTGACCACTTTACGGGATTCAAAGATAGAAAGGCGTTATTACAATCTAAGCTTAGCCCCAATACCAAACTTCACTCAGGTGGGGATGATATAAAATCAAACCGATAAAAAAGAGGTCCTGACATTGCCAGAACCTCTTTTTTTATAAGAATACTATTTTTTGAAATTGCAATTTCCCTTAAAATGTATATCCCAAAGCAACCTTGAAACCTCTATTGTAGATTTCCGCGTCATTGTTTTTATACACAGGATTAAGTCCCAAATCATAAGAAGCCTGAACGTTAAGCCCTTTTGGAAGTGTGTACCCTACACCCAATAAAACGCCATAATCAGTCTTACTGATAGCCTCAGTATCAAATCCATAGCTTGATCCAAAGAAGTCTCCTTCAAACCTTGAAGAAGTCAAAAAGGACATTTGACCACCTCCAAAGAAATTCAATCCTTCACCGAAATAAACTCTGAAAATCAAAGGTACATCCACATAACCCAATACAGCTCTTGATTTGATCAGGTTGTCATTTTGGGTTCCTTTAATAGAATAATAAACCCCAGGCTCGATAGCCAATGATTCTCCAATAAAGAATGAATTGTACAATCCAAAATGATAACCTATTCTATTGTCATAATCATTGTTTGAAGCATCTGCTCCTCCGAAATTGAAGAAGTTCGCTCCTCCCCGGATACCAAAACCCCCTCTTCCATCAGTGGAACTTTGGGCCATAGCTCCAAAGGAGAATAGACAGAATAAACCGATAATAAATGGTATTTTTTTCATAGTAATTATAGTTGGTTTTAACACTATGCGGCCAATACCATGCCAGAGAAAAAAATTGAACTAAAAAAACAATATAAATTACTTATTCAGAAATAACCTTGTCTACATAACTGGAATTCAATATTGATAAGGCACCCATATATTTTAAATTAAATTTGATTATATCTCCTACTTTATAAGCTTTCGGGTTTGTCCCAAGATTGAGTATCAACATATCAGAACTTGCACCAAGAATTTCAAATTCTCCATCTTCAGGAATCAGGTATTTTGGATCTACATCCAACAGACCAATATCAAGAATTGCCCTATAAGAGGATTTACCATAAAGGTGTTGATCAATCTCAATAATTTCACCTTGGGGATTTGCAGCCAGTGTACCTGATGGCAGCAATGGTTTTTCCTGCATTTCGATGATTTCTGCATTCAGTTCAAAAACATCACCATGCATGCCTTCAATGACCTTTTCTTCAAAAAGATCCACTCCGAAATAAAGCGTTTCCCCTACCCTGAAATGATTGATTCCTTTAGGCAATTGCTTGTGCAGCATCAATGGTATGGTTACAGAAGTACCTGCCGAGACCCACGGTATTTCCTTATTGAATTTGAGTTCAATGATCTGTTTGTACAAAGACAGCTGAATTAATTTGTCTGTAGAAGGCATCACCCCATTGAGGCAATTAAGATTGGTCCCCAATCCTATGATTTCTATATTAGGCAGCTCAAATATCTTTTCATAAAAGTCCAACAAATGGTCGCCCATGACACCTTCTCTGAGGTCACCTGTCTCTACCATAATGATGATTTTATGAATTTTGCCCTGCTTTACAGCTTCTTCTGAAATCCACTCGATGGAAGTCAGTTCACTGTTCAGACTAACGTCGGCATATTTTACCATTTTGGGAATATTCCTTTTGGAAACAGGCTTGATATAGACAGTTTGGATTTCAGGGTTGATTTCCTTGATATTAGCTAGGTTACTTATCCTAGAGTCATGGATTTCCCTTACTCCAAGATTGATGAGTTCCTCTAAAAATTTTCTGTTTCCACATAAAAGTTTAGAAACTACACCCCAAGAAATATCACTTTCATCAAACATCTTTTTAAGGTGTTCGAAGTTTGCTCTGAGTTTGATTCTATTTAAAGTTACGTATGCCATTATTTCTTAAGTCTCATTTCCAGGTATTTATTCGTAAACCCTAGTTTTTCGTATAATTTTCTGGCAGGATTATCCGCCTCTACATGAAGCGCTATATCTCCGTTGGCCATTTCAATAGCTGTTGTCATCAACCTTTTACCTACACCTTTACCTCTTTGAGAAGCATCTACAGCGATATATACCAATATATTTTCTGGAATATAACCGGACATACCTGTTTTATTAATGACCACAGCCCCTACTATATTCCCTTTTTCACGCGCCAAAACTGCAAACCCACCTTTATCCACAGCTTGATCCAAGGCATAATCAAGACATTTCATGATATCATTGATTGGATCACCATATTGTTCCAATTGGACAAACAAAAAATCTGCTATCTCCTTTTTCTGTAAAAAGGTAGCTTGGTCTGCGGTGGATATTATTTCTATTTTAAGCATATTCATTAATTTTATTTTGAATTTTAGATTCAATTATCCTATTAACAAGCAAAAACACTGCTAAAGAGGCAAAAACACCAAAAAAATTCGGATCAAGGCCAAAAGGTAAGTCTATAGGTAATAAACCTAGAATCACTGTGACAGCCCCTCCTGTAATCATGGCAGATAGGGCTGCTTCAGGGTTTCTTTTTCTTGTAAACAATCCAAATAGGATCGGAACCAAAAGCCCTGAAACCATAAATGCATAACTGTACAGCATCAAATCCAAAACATTGGTCATTTGCATGGCAACAATCAGTGCTGTGATCCCTAATATCAGTGTGAACAATTGCCCATATAAAATCTGCTGTCTTTCTTTTTTCTTATTCAACCATTTCCCAAATATATCTGTGGATAAATTCCCTGAAGCCGCCATCAGACAAGAGTCTGCTGTAGAAAGGACCGCGGAAAAATAAGCTGCCATCATCAAACCCAATATACCCGGAGGAAGAATCGTCCTCAAGAGAATAGGCAATCCCATTTCAGGATCCAAAGTTTCCAAGTCAATGAGCAATAATCCTTGTTCAAAAGCCACTCTTGATAACAGTCCCAAAGAAACTCCCATAAAAGCCATAATTGGCCATTCGAACAAACCCGCGATAAACCAGGCTTTCTGGGCAGATTTGGTATCTCTGCTGGCATAAATTCTCTGATACAGAGTCATGCCGATAAACCAAATCGGTAAGATCGTAATGCCCCAATTGGCAAAGTCCTGCCATCTGAGGTTTGAGAGGCTGAAAAACTCCTGTGGCAATGTGGCTTGGATTACATCCCAACCGCCTACATGAAAATAAGCAACAGGAAGACCTATAAAGACAAATCCCAACATCAGAATAATCCATTGTACAGTATCTGTATAGATCACCGCCTTCAATCCACCCAATACTGTATAGATCACGGCAATAACTCCCATCATCAATAAGGCTTCGGTCAATCCCAATTCAATAAATGTTCCTGAGGCTAATTTGGCACCTGCCAATAATTGTGAAGAAGTAAATCCAAGGTATCCTATCAGAGAAATCACAGCAGCTGCAATCCCCACTTTCTTGTCAAAAAGATGATTGAATATCTGTGGGAATGTATAAAAATTGGCAAATGCCTTATCTTGTTTTACTCTGGGAATCAAAAATACTGCTGCCAACCATGCACCCAACAATCCTGTAAAAAGCATCCAACTTCCTGAAAGGCCCATTACAAAACCCAAACCACCAAGCCCCACAGAAAACCCGCCGCCAACATCTGTTGCGACTACAGAAAGCCCGATATGCCAAGGACCGATATTTCTACCACCAACATAATAATCATCCTGATTTTTGTTTTGGCGCATAAAATAATACCCTACCCCAAGCATCAGTATCATGTACCCGACAAAAATGCCGAGATCAATAAAATGCATTTAATCTCTTGTTTGTAAAATCTGACAAATTTTCTAAATAATATGAATTTTCAAAGTTAACATTATTTGAATTAGTCTAAAAGAAAGAAAACATCTAAAAATCAACGATATACGAAAATTGAAATTTCAGATTCGTATAGTCACAAAAAAAGCCGGACTAACCGGCTTTAAAATTTAATGGCTATTAATTAACTAAACATTTTGACTACTGACCACTGCAGAGAAATATTCCCTGTTCATTCTGGCAATATTGGAAATACTGATGCCTTTTGGGCACTCAGCCTCACATGCACCTGTGTTTGTACATGCACCGAATCCTTCTGTATCCATTTGGGCAACCATTTTTTCCGCCCTGGTCTTTCTTTCTACCTGACCTTGAGGCAATAGGGCCAATTGGGAAACTTTAGCTGAAGTGAACAGCATGGCCGATGCATTCTTACAAGCAGCTACACAGGCACCACATCCGATACATTGGGCAGCATCCATGGCCAAATCTGCGATGGTTTTTGTGATTGGAATTTCATTGGCGTCAGGAACACCTCCTGTGTTGACGGAAACATAACCACCTGCCTGAATAATCCTGTCAAAAGCAGACCTATCAGTCACCAAATCTTTAACTACCGGAAAGGATTTTGCCCTCCAAGGTTCTATGGTAATGGTTTCACCGTCATTAAATGACCTCATGTGAAGTTGACAGGTGGTAGTCTGAAGTGGGCCATGCGGATTGCCATTGATGTACAACGAACACATCCCACAGATTCCCTCCCTACAATCATGGTCAAAATGAACGGGATCTTCTCCCTTATCGGTCAATTGTTCATTCAACACATCCAACATCTCCAAAAACGACATGTCTTTGGAAATATCCGTTACTTTATATTCTTTAAAACCTCCTTTGTCGGAGTGATTTTTCTGTCTCCAGATTTTCAATGTAAGATTCATTGCTCTGATGATTTTAATTTTCTAATTACTTATAACTTCTTTGGGTCAACTTCACATTTTCAAACACAAGAGGATCTTTGTGGAGCACTTCCTCTTTTCCTTCTCCCAAATATTCCCATGCAGCGACATAGGCAAAATTTTCATCATCCCTAAGGGCTTCACCTTCAGGAGTCTGATATTCTTCTCTAAAATGTCCTCCGCAGGATTCATCTCTGTTGAGCGCATCATCCACCATCAATTCTCCAAGCTCTATGAAATCTGCTACTCTATGGGCTTTTTCCAGAGATTGATTCAATTCTTCATTATAACCAAGAACATTTACATTAGACCAAAATTCTACCTTCAATTCTTTGATCATTGCCTTAGCCTTGGTAAGTCCTTCTGCATTTCTGGCCATTCCACAGTAATCCCACATGATCTTTCCTAATCTCTTATGGAAATGGTCTACAGTTTTATTGCCTCGGATACTGAGAAGCTTTTGAATTCTATCCTTAACATCTTTTTCGGCTGTTTTAAATGCCTGATCATTCTCATCCAATTTAGCCGCAGCCGATTGGGCAAGATAATCTCCAACAGTGTAAGGAATTACAAAATATCCGTCTGCAAGTCCTTGCATCAGCGCGGATGCTCCCAATCTATTGGCTCCATGATCGGAGAAATTAGCTTCTCCCAAGGCATATAATCCTGGAATATTGGTCATCAAATTGTAATCTACCCAAAGTCCACCCATGGTGTAATGTACAGCTGGATAAATCATCATCGGCCCTTCATATGGATTATCTCCTGTAATCTGCATATACATGTCGAAAAGGTTACCATATTTGGCCTCTATTGTACTCTTTCCATCTCGGTTGATAGCATCCCTAAAGTCCAAGAAAACAGCTTCGCCAGTTTCATTGACTCCCTTACCTTCATCACACATATATTTGGCATTCCTTGATGCCACATCACGGGGAACCAAATTTCCAAAAGATGGATATTTCCTTTCTAAGAAATAATCCCTATCTGCTTCTTTTATATCATTAGCTTTAATCTGACCTTTTCTCAACTTTTCAGCCATTTCCACTGTGGCAGGAACCCATACCCTTCCATCATTCCTAAGGGATTCTGACATCAAAGTCAATTTTGACTGATGATCTCCTGAGACCGGAATACAGGTTGGGTGGATTTGGGTGTAACATGGATTGGCCATCAAGGCTCCTTTTTTATGCGCTCTCCAAGCTGCTGTTACGTTTGACCCCATGGCATTGGTAGAAAGAAAAAATACATTCCCATATCCCCCTGTGCAAAGTAATACTGCGTGAGCTGCATGCGATTCAATTGCTCCTGTGATTAAATTCCTGGTAACAATTCCCTTGGCTTTTCCATCAATTGTCACCAAATCCATCATTTCCGTTCTTGGATATAATTTCACTTTACCGTTGGCAACTTGTCTGCTTAATGCAGAGTACGCTCCTAAAAGTAACTGTTGTCCTGTTTGCCCTTTTGCATAAAAGGTTCTTGAAACCTGTGCACCACCAAAAGAACGGTTGGCTAACAAACCTCCATATTCTCTTGCAAATGGTACGCCTTGAGCCACACATTGGTCAATTATATTTACTGAAACCTGAGCCAATCTGTAAACATTTGCTTCCCTTGCCCTGTAATCTCCTCCTTTGATGGTATCATAGAACAACCGATAGACTGAATCCCCATCATTCTGATAGTTTTTGGCAGCGTTAATTCCACCTTGCGCAGCTATTGAATGGGCTCTTCTTGGACTATCCTGAAAACAAAATGCCTTGACATTGTAACCAAGTTCCGCTAAAGATGCAGCAGCTGAGGCTCCAGCCAGTCCAGTTCCGACCACTATTACATCATACTTTCTCTTATTGGCCGGGTTAACCAATTTGACGTTAAATTTATGTTTGGTCCACTTTTCTACTAAGGGACCTTCGGGTATTTTAGAATCTAGTATCATCTAAATAAGATTTTATTTTTCTACATTCAATTAAATCCGCTGAATCAAAGTGTTTTGATATACATGACCAGAGGAATCAGTGCAAAGAGTGCTGGAACTATAATTGAAAAGCCAAAACCGACTTTTTGAATTAATGGAGAATATTTTGTGTGACTTAGGCCAAGCGTTTGAAATGCACTGGCAAATCCATGCGAGAGATGAAATCCCAAGAAACCCATACTAATCACGTAAAAGGCAACATAGAATATATTCGAGTATGCCTCAGAAACAATAACGAAAACATTTTTATAAGTAATACCTTCATAAACTGCCGTCGGTAATTCCCCAAACTTGAACTCATACCAAAATCCCCTTAAATGAACAAGAATAAATATCAATAGGATGGTTCCCAATATTCCCATATTTCTAGATGACCATGAACTGTTCCTTTCAGGTCTGCTCATTGAATAACCTATGGGTCTTGATTTTTTGTTCTGTCTTGTAAGAATTATTGAATAGATAACGTGGAGTAAAATAAAGGCAAAGTTGCCATAAGAAACGACCTTTATCAAAGGGTTATTGGCCATACTATGCGCATAAATATTAAATGATTCACCTTTGTCAGAAATAAGTAACTGTAAATTCCCAGCCAAATGCACGACTAAGAATAAAATCAGAAACAATCCTGTCAGGGCCATCAATAATTTTTTGCCCAAAGTGCTCTTTAAGGTTTTTGATACCCAACTCATATTACATTTTCTTAAGTGTTCGATTGATATTTGGTTTTTAAACTATGGTGCCAAATTTACATGTGGAAAGTTTAGCAAACAATCCAAAGACAATCGATTGAACTTATTTTAAAGCATTCTAAATAGAATGATTTTGAAACTCAATATTTATAAATTTTTTACGTTGATTTAACCAAGTGTTTAATTTTATTGTTTGATTAATATGAATAATTATATCCTGTTTTGGTTAATTTCGTGTATCTTGAAAGGCAAATTTAAATTCTCCATGAAACTCAGCATTTTACTTTTACTCACCTGCGGTTTTTTGTTCCTGTCTTTGACAAATTCTTTTGCAACACACATCCGTGCGGGTGAAATAACTGCCGAAAGAGTTAATCCACAAACTTTAACTTATAGAATTACTTTCGTTGGTTACACCGATACCCGATCCAGTGTGATTATTGGGCCGGGAGACATCAATTTCGGAGATGGTAGAGAGGCTAAATTGAATTTGGAAGCTGATTTCGAAATTAAAGAAGCGTTAGGAAATCAGATTGAAAAAACCACTTTTGTAATTACCCATACCTATCAGGGGCCCGGAGAATATATTATCCGGTTCAGGGAATTCAACAGGAATGACCTGACACTTAATATGGACAATTCGGTGGATACACCGTTTTATGTTGAAACCAAGATTATCATAGATCCATTCATCGGTATCAACAATTCCCCGGTACTTACCATACCACCTGTTGATAATGGTGCTGTAAACAAGCGGTATATTCATAATCCTGGAGCCTATGATCCTGATGGAGACAGTCTGGCCTATGAAATGGATATACCAAAACAACAATTTCAAAGGCCCGTCAACAATTACCGACTTCCTTCTACCTCAGAATTTAGCTTTAATAGAGAAGATGGTGGTACCCCTCCTTTTCTTTCTCTTGATCCTTTGACGGGTGATTTGATATGGGATGCCCCAGGGTTGGCAGGACAGTATAATGTTGCCTTTCGAATTAAAGAATTTCGAAAAATTGATGGCATATGGCGACAAATAGGATATGTGGTCCGAGATATGCAGATCATTATCGAAAATTCCAATAACCAACGCCCTGAATTGATACTGCCACCAGATCTATGCGTAGTGGCTGGTACTAAAATAGAAGAAATTATTCAGGGATCGGATCCTGATGGGGATCCTGTAAAAATTGAGGTCTTTGGAGAGCCCATGTCAATCAATAGCTCTAAGGCAACTTATGATTCTTTGAGAGGATTCCAACCCAGTCCAGGAACAGTCAACTTCGAATGGCAAACGGTCTGTAGCCATGTCAGGGAAAGGGAATATGAGGTCAGGGTAAGGATTACTGATCAACCTCGATCAGGCCCTGCATTAGTTGATATCAAAACATGGAATATTAAGGTAATTGGTCCCCCGCCTGTTTTGGAGGATGTAGAACAACAGCAAGGTAGGTCAGTCAATGTCCAATGGCAGCAATATTCTTGCTCAAATTCAGCGGAAACCATGCAAGTATGGAGAAGGATGAATTCTGATCCCTATGAACCAGATTCCTGTGAAACAGGAATTAGAGCTGGATATGAACTGGTAGGTACCACCAATATGTCCACCTTCAATTTTCTGGACAATAATCAAGGGCAAGGTTTGGCGCCTGGAAATACCTATTGTTATAGATTAGTATCTGCTTTCCCCCCGCCAAGATTAGGGCAAAGTATAGTCTCTGAAGAGATTTGTATCACAATCGATGTAGATGTACCGCTGATCACCAATGTCAGCATTGAAGAAACCGACAGCGAAAATGGAGAGATTTTTATCAAATGGACCCCACCATATGACATTGACAGGGTTCAATTTCCCGGTCCATTTACTTACGAACTGTTAAGAAGTACGGGGTTAACGGGTAACCAAAATAGGGTTTCTGTTTTTAGTACCGCAGATACAACGTTTACAGACACAGGATTGAATACGGAAAACCTTGTTTACAACTACAAAGTCATCCTCAAGGAAAACAATACCACCATAGACAGTTCGAGTGCTGCTTCTTCGGTAAGACTTGAACCGATAATAATCAATGAAGCCATAGAACTCAACTGGACATTCAATGTCCCCTGGAACAATGCTGTGTCTCAATTCAGACATGAAGTCTATCGGAACAGAAATGATTCTGATGCCCAGGATGCAGACACTTTCGAACTCATTGCGGAAGTGGATGTGACCACAGCAGGTTTTTCCTATTTTGACGATGGCCGGCATAATGGCATTACCTTGAAGAAAGAAATAGAGTATTGCTATTATGTCATCACCAAGGGTTCCTATAATATCGATTTAATCGAGTATCCGCTTGAAAATAAATCTCAAATCATATGTGCAAGACCTGATGATGACAGACTACCATGCCCGCCAGTCCTGACTTTTGAAGGGCCTGAATGCAGTGAATTTCTTTCTGACAAAGGTTGTAATTTCAATTCCTTTGTTCATGAACTTAGCTGGGAACCTGATTTCACAAATGTCTGTGATGATGAATTAAGTGCTTTCAGGTTATACTATACCCCTGATGGAGAGGATGGCCAATTCAATTTGGTAGGTACTTATTCTACATTTGAAAGAAATGCTATGCTTTCAAATTTACCAACATACCGGGGCTGTTATTACATTACCGCAATAGACCGTTCGGGTAATGAAAGTGATGCAAGCAATATCGTCTGTGTGGACAATTGTCCCAATTATGAATTACCAAACGCATTTACTCCTAATGGAGATGGCGTGAATGAAACATTTATGGCATACGACAACCCTTTTGTTAGATGTCCTAGATTCGTTTTGGGTGTTGAAATATTCATAGTCAACAGGTGGGGAGTGGAGGTATTTAGCTATAACAGTCTTTCATCCAATGAAAATGATATTTATATCCGCTGGAATGGAAATGATAATAATGGCAATCAATTACCTGCTGGGACTTATTTCTATTCAGGAACCGTGAGATTTGATGCACTTGATCCTACTTTACAAGTAAAAACTCTGAAAGGAACAATTCAAGTACTCCGATGAGGGTACAAGACAAATTCATGTTGGTGCTTTTTGATGGTGTATGTAACTTATGTAACACAGCTATAGATTTTATTATATCAAGGGACAAGAAAGAAAGATTCAAAATTGCTGCATTACAAGATGAAGTAACCAAAAAATTACTTGAAGAATTTCAAATCAACAATGACTATTTGGATTCCCTTGTATTCATTCATCGGGATGTTGTATTCTACAAGAGTAGGGCGGCTTTGGAAATTGCACGGAACCTAGGTGGTTTGTGGCCGGTAATGTATATATTTATAATAATACCAAGTTTTATCAGGGATCCTCTTTACGATTGGATAGCCCGCAACAGGTATAAATGGTTTGGCAAAAAAGAAACCTGTCGTCTTCCTACTGATTTAGAGAAAAGAAAATTTCTAAGTTTGGAAGACTTTTGAATCTAAAGAATTCCTATTAACAAAATTTTGTTTGTTAAAACAACTCATTTACTGTATTATTAAAAAACAAAAATATTCGATAATGGATATAACCAACGTATTTGAAAACAATGAAAACTGGATTGCAGCTAAATTAGACAAAGATCCAGAATATTTTAAAAATCTAGCAAAGGGACAAAATCCTGATATTCTCTACATCGGATGTGCCGATAGCCGTGTTAGTGCCGAAGATTTGATGGGAGTTCAGCCAGGTGATGTATTTGTTCACCGTAATATCGCCAATATGGTCATTAGCATTGACCTGAACGCCATGTCAGTATTGACCTATGCTGTAGAATACCTCAATGTTGACCATGTTGTTGTTTGTGGTCATTATTATTGCGGAGGGGTAAAGGCAGCTATGGATGCGGCAGACCTAGGAATCCTAAACCCATGGCTGAGAAATATCAGAGACGTTTACCGTATTCATAAAAATGAGCTAAATGCTATTGAAGAAGAGACCTTAAAATACAAAAGGCTTGTGGAATTGAATGTTCAGGAACAATGTGTCAATTTATTAAAAACAGCAGTAGTTCAAAAAGCTGTTAGAAATAGAGGTATGAAAATCCATGGATGGGTATTTGATGTTGGCTCTGGAAAGCTAATTGATCTGAAAATTGATTTCAAAAAAGCTTTGAAAGAAATCACAGAAATCTATGATCTCGGGGGAATGAATATAGATTCCCTTACCATAGATAATTAAAAATTTAAAATTTGAATTTATTACCATCAAGAGGTCTTCCTTAAGACCTCTTGTTTTTTTGATATCTTTGTACTAAACAAAATCCGAAATGAAGAAAATAGCATATGTTTTTCCCGGTCAGGGAGCTCAATTCCCCGGAATGGGGAAAGATTTGTATGAAACGAATCAGGAAGCAAAGGCATTGTTCGAAAAGGCAAATGAGATTTTAGGTTTCCGGATTTCAGACATTATGTTTGAAGGTTCTGAGGAGGAACTCAAGCAGACTAAAGTAACGCAGCCCGCAATTTTTCTCCATTCCGTTATACTTGCCAAAACTTCTTCTGATTTCAACCCTTCTATGGTTGCAGGACATTCCCTTGGAGAGTTTTCTGCTTTGGTGGCAAATGGTACTCTTGCTTTCGAAGATGGTTTAAAACTCATTTACCAGAGGGCTTTGGCCATGCAGGAGGCCTGTGAAATCAATCCTTCAGGAATGGCAGCAATTTTAGGTTTGGAGGATGAAAAAGTGGAAGAAATCTGTGCATCCATAGAAGGTGAGATAGTAGTCCCTGCTAATTACAATTGCCCAGGGCAACTTGTCATATCAGGTTCAAATAAAGGGATTGAAATAGCCTGCGAAAAAATGAAAGAGGCAGGTGCTAAAAGAGCTTTACCACTACCTGTGGGAGGAGCATTCCATTCACCTTTGATGGAATCTGCACGTGAAAAACTTCAAAAAGCCATAGAATCCACGATATTCAATACACCAAGCTGTCCAGTTTACCAAAACGTAAGTACTACAGGTGTTGAGAATATTCAGCAAATCAAAGCTAATCTCATTGCCCAACTTACAGCCCCTGTAAAATGGACTCAATCTGTTCAAAATATGATTAGTGATGGCGCTGGTATATTTATCGAATGTGGCCCTGGAAAAGTTCTTCAAGGGCTTGTCAAAAAAATTAATAAAGAGGCGGAAGTTGCTAGTATTTAAGGAAAGCCCGGAATTTATTCCGGATTTGGTTTTTCAAAAACAACAACCTCGGAAGTATCTAGGCACAATTCAAGCAATTCCTTCTGGCTTTTTCCAAGCAACGGATGTAAAAAATCGGGTATAATTTCGTTCAAGGGTTCAAGTACAAATCTTCTTTTCTCAATATATGGATGTGGAATAATAAGAGAAGGACTTTTGACGATTTTATTTCCAAAATATAAAATGTCTATATCCATAATACGGTCCCCCCATTTAATGTCTCTTTTCCTTCCCATTTTATCTTCTACACCCAGAATTTTAGTCAGGACGTTTACAGGACTTTCTGTAGTTTCAAAAATCAATACCTGGTTTAAATAATTTCCCTGTGATAGTCCTCCCCATGCAGCTGTCTCATAAATTGATGAAGAAAGCTTGGGAATTCCAAAATGTAAAACCAGCAACTTATTTGTCTCTACTATCAATGTCTTTCTATCTCCAAGATTTCCTCCAATTATCAAAACTACTTTATCCATTTATCTGTTATCGTTGATACCGTTAAACATAAATAAAAAAGAAGTATTTTTGCCAAATAATAAAAAAGATTATGAGATTTCTAGGAAACGTATTAGCCGTTATCGTCGGTTTATTAATATTTTCAGTAATGAGTTTTTTTATCCTTGCAGGCATCATTGCTGTGATTTCATCATCAGAAGATGAAGTGAAAATTAAGGAAAACACAGTTCTTGTTTTAGATCTTGAGGGAAGAGTTTTAGTTGAAAAAACCAGTGAGGATGACCCGGATTTTTCCTCATTCACGCTATTCGGTGGAGTTCCTAATGTAGGATTGGTCAGTTTGAAAAAAGCCATAGAGACAGCAAAAGAAAATGAAAACGTTAAAGGAATATTTCTGAAGGCAGGAACTTTTGTGGCAGGACAAGCTGGAATGAAGGAATTTCGTGATGTCTTATTGGACTTTAAAGAATCGGGTAAATTCATTGTAAGTTATGGTGAGTATTATTCTGAAGGAGGATATTACCTTAGTTCTGTTGCTAATGAAATATATATAAACCCTTCCGGTTTAATGGAATTCAATGGATTTGCCGCAGAAATTATGTTTTACAAAGGTCTGTTTGAAAAATTGGAAATTGAACCACAAATTTTCCGAGTTGGGGATTTTAAGAGTGCTGTAGAGCCATTTATGTTAGAGAAAATGAGCCCTGAAAACAGAATTCAGACTGAATCATTGTTAAACGACCTTAACCAGACCCTTCTCAAGGAGGTTGGTGATTCGCGAGGTATTTCATTGGAGCAGATTTCAGAAATTAGCTCCAAGATGTTGGTCAGAAAGACCAAGGATGCTGTAGATTATAAACTGGTAGATGGACTTTGGTATGAAGATCAGGTAATTAATTTACTCAAAGAAAAGTTGGGCTTGACTGAGGAGGATAAAGTGAATACCACCAATGTTACAAGTTTAAACCAATCAGCGAAAACCAAAAATAGACTATCCAAAAACCGGATTGCAGTTATAGTGGCAGAAGGGGATATTATGAGTGGTGAAATGGACGGAACTATTGGTTCTGACAAATTTAAGGAAGAGATAAAAAAAGCCCGAAAAGACAAGGATATTAAAGCAATTGTCCTTAGGATTAATTCTCC
>NZ_JBGSXS010000186.1:0-13710 GCF_041751335.1 Aquiflexum sp. | reverse complement strand
CCTGTTGCTGATTGTGCTTGAAGTTTTTGGAAATTTTAATTTATTCCAATTGACTCCATCATATTCTATTATGCCTGCACTGGTACCGAAATACATAAACCCCCTTTCATCCTGAATAATGGTCCATATTTGGTTATGGCCCTTATATTCCCTAGGGAGGTAAGTTGTAATTGAGGGCAGACCTTTACTGGAATTTATCTGAGCAAATAAGGTCTGGTAGGAGAAAAAAAATGAAAAAAAAATAAAAATTGGTGTAGGAAGTGTTATACAATTATGAATAAGAATTATTTTCATGGGGAGATTAAAATAAAGTTCTCCTCTAAAATATTAAATTATAATTTAATTCTTTCCTCCTCTCACCACATTGAATAATAATTACTTACCTAAAGCGTAAAACCACATAATTTTAGCTGCCTAAACTGGAATTATTATAATGAAGTTGCTTCCCTGACCTTCTTTAGATTCTACTTTTAATTCCCCCCCATGCGCTTTCACTATATCATAGCTCAGTGACAACCCAAGTCCCGTACCCTGTCCTGTAGGCTTTGTTGTAAAGAATGGCTGGAAGATTTTGTCTTTGATGGCGTCGGGGATGCCGGGGCCGTTGTCTTTTATGGATATTTGGATTTTATCGCCAAGGTTTTTGGTGGAAACGGTAACCATAGGCTGTAGGGACAAGGCATGCCTTGTCCCTACAGCCTGAAATGCATTATTGATAACATTCAGCAAAACCCGTCCGATTTCCTGTGGAACCACACTGACTAGGGGAAGATTGTGATCGAAGTCGGTCTTAAAGTCAGCATTGAATGTTTTGTCTTTAGCACGCAAACCATGATAGGAAAGCCTCAAATATTCATCCGCCAATGCGTTAATATCAGTCGGAACTTTTTCTCCTGTACTGGTTCTGCTATGCTCGAGCATACCCTTCACTATCGCATCTGCCCGCTTCCCATGGTGGTTGATCTTTTCCAAGTTCTGCTTGATATCCTCCAGGATCTCATCTTCCACCTCATCCTCTTCGGTTTTAGGTCTTGATTCTTGGCTCTTGGCTCTAGTTTCTTTAATTTCTTCCACCAACTCAGCACTGACCTCCGAAAAATTATTTACAAAATTCAATGGGTTTTGAATCTCATGGGCAATGCCTGCGGTGAGTTGACCTAATGAGGCCATCTTTTCGGATTGGATAAGCTGGGCTTGGGTTAATTTAAGTTCTTTAAGCGTTAATTCAATTTGATTTTTCTGATTTTCAAGGATAATATTGGCTTTTTGTTTTTGTTTATTATTTCTATATAGAAAAAATAAGATGATAAAGAGTGCGGTAATTCCAGCAAGAAGACCATATAACCTTAACTTATTGCGATAAGAAAGCTGTGCCGCTTCCAGCTCGTTTTGCCTAGCCTGTTCTCTTGAAATTTGATTCTGAATAGTCATAAAATGGGTTGCCCCAAACAAACTGTCTTTTGCACTGGCGGCCAGCTTAAAATATTCTAGTGCTAATGCAGGCTGGATGGAATCATATAATTCTGAGAGTAAAGTACCAGACAGGACAATGCCTTTTTTGAATGACACTTGTTGAGCATATTCAAATCCCCGTAATGCATGAAATTGCGCGGAATCTAAATTTCCAAGTTTGGTATGTATTGAAGAAATGGCTGCGCTAAACTGTGAAAGTCCTCTATAATCTGAGAATTTATGGGAAATTCCGTAACCAAGCCTATAATAAGCTAGTGCCTCATGGTAGTTTTTTTTATCATTTTCGATATCTCCCGCAATTTCATACACTCCACTCATCTCATTTTGAAGTAAATCCTTTCTCTGGAAAGCGATTTCCAAATGCCAATTAGCAGAATCAAGATTTTTATTCCTGAAATATCCCCCAGCCAATGCCATATGATCAATTGCGGCACTTTGCGCATAATTATTTAGTTCGTCTATTTCCAATGCTCGAAGACAGTATTCAATTGACTTTGGATAGTTTCCCATCTCATCATAGATAGCGCTCAGTCTCCTGTAAGCCCGGGCTGTTTCGCGAGGGAGATTATTCGATTCCGCTATTTTGAGTGATTGAAAAATTGCGTCCAAGGCTTCTGCAAATTTTCCCTGTTGACGTAGGAGACTAGTCAGGCTTGCCAATATCCTTGCTTCTCCCCAGGCAAAATTATTTTTTCGGGCCAATGCAAGAGCTGTATGACTATATTTCAATGATGAATCATTATTTATTCGTTCGTAATTAAACCCAAGTCCATCCATGATCATTATCCGTGAAGAATCATCATCTGTGGTAGCAAGTTTTTGCTTCAGACTGTCTATGGCCCTGAGCTCTCCGGATATTGTTCCCTGAGCTAGAACAGTAAAATTGAGCGTAAAAAAATAGAGAAGAATTAAGATGGACGAACGATAATCAACCAAATTAACGGTCTTTCGAAGGATGAAAAACGATTCCGATCGCAAAGACTTCCCAACAATATATTCTCCCCTGATAAAATTTTCGAGTTGAAACATGGATCGGAGTGCTTTCATTTTCAGGATGCGAAAGGAAGGTGGATTGTAAACTCTGTTTCTATTCCGACTGTGGAGCGAATCTCAAATTCCCCCCCATGCGCTTTCACTATATCATAGCTCAGTGACAACCCAAGTCCCGTACCCTGTCCTGTAGGCTTTGTTGTAAAGAATGGCTGGAAGATTTTGTCTTTGATGGCGTCGGGGATGCCGGGTCCGTTGTCTTTTACCGATATCTGTATTTTGTCGCCAAGGTTTTTGGTGGAGACGGTAACCATAGGCTGTAGGGACAAGGCATGCCTTGTCCCTACAGCCTGAAATGCATTATTGATAACATTCAACAAAACCCTACCTATATCCTGAGGCACCACATTGATTTTGGGGAGGTCGGGATCGAACTGGATTCTAAAGTCAGCTTGGAAATTCTTGTTCTTTGCCCGCATCCCATAATAAGATAAGCGAAGGTATTCATCCGCCAAAGCATTGATATCTGTAAACACCTTCTCACCCGAACTTGTCCGGCTATGCTCCAGCATTCCTTTGACAATGGAATCTGCCCGCTTGCCATGGTGGTTGATTTTTTCCAAATTTTGCTTGATATCCTCCAGAATCTCATCTTCTATCTCATCCTCTTCGGTTTTAAGTCTTGATTCTTGGCTTCCTGATTCTCGGGACCGGACTTTGGCTCTAGTTTCTTTAATTTCTTCCACCAACTCAGCACTGACCTCCGAAAAATTATTTACAAAATTCAACGGGTTTTGAAACTCATGGGCGATGCCGGCAGTGAGTTCTCCAAGGGAGGCCATTTTCTCGGATTGGATAAGTTGGGCTTGGGTCATTTTGAGATCGGTCAGCGCCTGTTGCAACCTGACTTTCTGTTCTTCTAATTCATTGTTAAGTCTGCTCAATTCATTGTTCTTAATACGGACAGCTTCAGTTTCTTTGCGGGCTTCTTCTGCTTTATGCGAAATCTTCAGATTGGCCATTTTCTGGGCTATCGTATTCTTGTGCAACTCGACTTCAAGAGCGGTGTGTAATTCTAATTGTTCAAGTGCTTCTTTATATTTGCCTGCATCTTTATAAATAGAATATAAGGATTGTCTTAGTTTGCTCAGAAGATCAATTGTATTTACATTTTCTGCTATATCTGCTGCCTTAAGCAGGTACTCCAACATGTTATCTGTGCCGTTATGTTGTAATCCAGCCAGGAACAGAAGTACTTCTGCCTCCCCTCTCTTATCACCGCTTGATTTTCTGATTGCCATGCTTTCATTAGAACAATCTGCTGCAAGTGCCAATTCTCCCTTCTCTTGATAAATTTCAGCCAAATGAAGCAAAGAGTTTGCCTCGCCCTTTTTATCACCAACCTTTCTTGCTATGTCAAGGCTTTTCCTACAATGACTGATTGCCTCATCGTATTGTTGCAATTTCAGATAGGTGTGCCCGATATTGTCCAGGCTACCAGCTTCCCCCCAATAGTCACCTGCCTGCTGACGAATAGGGAGCCCTTGATGGAAATAATTCAATGCTTCCTGATAATCACCTGTTTCAAAATAGATCGAACCGATCACGTTCAGATTGTAGGCCTCCATTATTTTAGATGTTGAAGCCCTCGCCATTAGCAGGCTTTCAAACAAATATTCAAGCGCCCTATCGTAATCTCCAAGTTGTCGGTACGTAACTCCCAGTTGATATAGATTGGTTACTTCGTTGTCACGAAAATTGGTTTGACGGCTCAACGCTAAAGCTTTGTAAATACTTTCTAGTGCAGCTTTACAATTTCCCGTATTACGGTAAATAATACCATCATATTCATGGACTACGGCCAGTCCCTGTAAATCATTTAAGGAATCATAAATGCTGGAAGCTTCTTCAAGGTATGTTTTAGCCTGACCATAATCACTTTTTCTCAGGGAAGCAAAACCAATGATCCTAAAAGCATCTGCCTGCCCTTTGGCATAATTGATCTCTATTGAAAGCGTCGCAGCTTCTTTACTGTATGTCATTGCTTTTTCAATTTCGTTGATGCGGATTTCCCATGCCAAACGGTTTAGCTCATCAATCCTTTGCTTAAGTACAATTTGATCGGTAGTTGATGTCATTTGAATGCTTGCTATTTCATATAAAATTCCCACGCTATTTGGTCAGGGTCTTTAAAAGCAAAATAGAGCTTGTTTAAGACATTGTCCAGTTTTACTCCGGTACTTTCTATACCCGCATCAGCCAGCTTTTTGGCCAGCGCATGCAGTTCCTCTTCTCTCTCGCAGGTAATGGCAAGATGATCAAGTCCTACCTCAAACGGACTGAATGTGGAGTACTTTCTATCTCGAGGATCAGCTTTTTTGAATGCAATGAATACACTGCCTGCAAGGAATATGATCAGATCCGGCTGTTCCAATACCAATGGCCAGTCAAGGACGTCACGATAAAATTCCTTTGTTTTCGAAAAATCCATTGACCGCAGACAGATGTGATGAATCGGACTTTTCATCGGACTGGCATCAAAATGATTTTCCTGTTCTGTGATCTCTCCGTCCTCATTTACCATAAAACGATCAGCCACGCGAAGCGTCACACCAAGTGCCGCAATTGTGATATCCGCCCTAGTAATGATATGCGTTAGTGATTCATTGTAAAAGTGGTCAATGACATTGATCTGTATCCCATCCAATGCCGGTTCGAGAGGCTTCCACCATTGATCAAGAAGATCTTGTTTGCCTTTAATCGGGTATTGGACCCCACCCGGCGCAAGTGGTGCCCTGAAGACAATGTTATCACTGAACGGAATGGCCTTGAAATCCTTACTCTTTAGTGCTTGGAAATAAGTTTCTGAAACTTTTTCCAGGAGATTTTTTCGATCGGATGACATAGTATTTCAGATTTAATAATTGATTAATAACACAATAATGAATTCACTCCCTACCTCCTTTTTCGTTAGAACCTTTATTTCTCCCCCATGCGCTTTCACTATATCATAGCTCAGTGACAACCCAAGTCCCGTACCCTGTCCTGTAGGCTTTGTTGTAAAGAATGGCTGGAAGATTTTGTCTTTGACGGTATTGGGGATGCCGGGGCCGTTGTCCTATATTGGGAATGGGTCTTGGCATCAACTGTCCAAACTCTTGATTCTTGGCTCCCCGATACTCGGGCAAGCTTCAATTCTTGGTTATTGCCATTACCTCGCCAATGGATCCGGTCTCAACTGAAAGTGGTACACCTTACTGGTGGTCCCTTTTCCGCCTTCCATGTGGAATGGTGTCCGGGTACTGATGGTGGCCCATATCCCTCTTCCTTTCCAACCTGCATCAGGATCGTCAATCCTACCGTCCATCCATTTGGTATAAAAGCCTAAAGGATATGGAACCCTCAGAACAACCCACTTCCCGTCTTTCAGGGCAAGCAATCCCTCTGAACCGTTTCCGGTGTTGATCGGGATGTTCTCACCCAATCCCAAGGTATTGAATTGGTCTACCCAAGTATAGTAACTGGACTCAGCACTTCCTGATTCTTCCAGACCTTGTAATTGTGGAAGGGGTTCGGTATAAAAAGTCCATCCCTCCGGGCAATGTTGGCCTGTCGCATTCGGGCCATTCAGTGGGCCATTGCATTTCTTTCTGTCAAAACTGGCCATATGACCGCTTGCCAAGGCTACCCAGGCTACCCCGTTCCTATCGACATCCATTCCACGGGGAGAATATCCTTCAACCGGATTTCCAGATTCATCAAGGGGAAGTTCGTAGTATTCCACTAAGGCAGTTTCTACTGGATTTGGCCCAGGTTCCAAACGGATTACTGCTCCCGGATAACCCAATGAAGAACCCCAAACAGAGCCGTCAGGCGCTGGGGAAACTGCATACAAACCCTTTGATATACGTTTGTCTTTGTTGGGGTCTACAGGATCATTGGATTCCACGTAGGCATCCCTTTTTCCATTTCCGTTGGTATCCAATATTAGGGGAGTCCATCCCTGAGAGGCTTCTTCATCTCCTGTTTCCTCGTACATTTTGGTGTCCAACCAACCTATCACCTGTCCGCCGCCGCTTGTCCAAAGGGTATTGTTCTCGTCTTCCGCAAACATGAGGTGATGGGTACTGAAGCAGGTGCTGATATGTTTGTACTCCTTGGTTTTGGGATCATATACCCCTAGATGGCGGCCGGATCGACTGACCGGAAATGCTTTGGCAGCAGGATGGTCAGAACCTTCCAAGCAAAAGGATGGGTTCTCAAATGCCCGGACAGCCGCTGTGATCCAGACTTTGCCCTTGTCGTCAAACATGGGATTATGTACATTGGCCTGGCTGTTCCAGATTGCTTCATCACCCCAATAAGGAGATGAGGCTGCCACCTCTGGTCCCGAAGCAAGTGGTGTATTGGGATCTCTTACGGTCAATGGTACCTGACTTGCTTCATGTGTAGAAGGATCCAATACCGGAAGATAATCCGCACTGGCTTCAAGAGCACCATATACAGGGCCATAGGGATACAAGGTGGGATTTCTTCGGTCTGTGGAGACCACATCATGGAGATAGGCTTTGGGGTCTGCCCAATCCCATTGGGTGATGACTACATTTCTTTCGATACCTTCGGGCCTTGGTGGGGTTTCGGGAACCTCACCCTCAGCAATCCGGTCTGTCCAATCAGCAAACATCTTCAAGACTCCATCCCTTCCCAAATTCTGTATACCTCCAATCATACTGGGACCTGCCTGTCCTGATTGGAGACGTCTTTCCCAAGCTTCTTCAGAAGAATGAAAGGTGCCAAGACTCTTAGGAATCATTCTGGTTCCTAAACTGCCCATCTGATGACAGGCCATACAATTCCCGGACTTTATACTTCTCAAGAAATCCGCTTGTGTTTTGACATTTGGTGAAAATCCATTGCCGTCAGGTCCGGTACCTGGGAAATCGATTTTTTCAGGTGCCCGTAAAAGTGAAAACCAATAGCCTCCTGGATAGTAGTATGCCGCGGCCTGAGGATTAGGTGCAAGAACGGCTGTCAAATCAATGTTGTTTCCGGGTGTCACCTGTTGTTTTTGGGAATCAATCAACCCATATCCCCTTACCCAAATGGTATAATTGGCAGCAGGCAACTCCGGTATCAAATACCTGCCTTGATCGTCTGTGACTACTATTTTGGCATATCGGGTAGGAAGGTCAAAAGTTTCGGCAATTACCCAAACCCCTGCTTCAGGGCCATTTGGTCCTGTAACAGTACCAGCTATATCGGTTTCCCCGATCTCAATTTTTTCTAAAGAAGATTGGCAAGATGCCCAGAGCAGGAGAAGAAAAATCCAACAAAATGGCGGTTTAATTTTTTTGGGATAATAGGGCTTTTGTCTTCGGGTAGGAGAAGAAGGGTAGGTTATTTTTTGATAAGTTTCCATTTGCGGGTGTTTTGGGTTGATAAAAAGGATTAGGTTTTAGAATCCTGCTTTTACCAAATTTATCATTTTATGGAAACTATGCAAAGAATTGGGCCATCAAAGAATTGAAATACAGATAATTAAAGGAAACCTTTTCTGATTTCAAAAATATAGAGGAATTAGAAAAACGTTAGATTTAATAACTTCTAGTCCTGCTTAGGCTCTTTGTCTTCTATAATTTTATTCAATTCCACTTTCAGGTTTTCAAAGTTGATCGGTTTGACAAAAAACTCTTTTGCACCCAATTCAATGGCCTTTTCATAATTTTCTGCATCTCCATAGGCAGAAATCATACTGACCGGAATCTGGGGGAATTTTGTTTTTAACTTGTCCAACAATTCTAGGCCTGTCATTCCCGGCATATTGATGTCAGAAAAAATATACATCACTTCTTTTGAATCACTTTTCTCCATGATTTCGAGCGCTTCATTTCCTGAAAAAGCAAACTCAAGCTCAATAGAACCACTTCTGATTTCTTTTCTGAGTTTTTGCTGAAACAATAACTCTACATCCTTTTCGTCGTCAACCACTAAAAATTTCATTTCTCTTTTAATTTTGATGAATTTAAAATTTTATTATTTATACCATTGGTTTCACTATACGGATGTTGTAAAATAAGAAATTCCTATATAGTTTTAAATACTGGATTTTGGTTTTAACAGTATGATTTCTGATGCACAATTTAGCAATTTTCATTGATATTGTTCAAAGTCTTTCAACTTTATATATTTCCGAAAATTGAGTCTATTTCTTTTTACAAACGAACGCAGATATTGAGATTTTTAGAGACAGAGCCTCAGAACTCATCAATCCGAAGCCACAGACTTCGGATAACGAAAAAATTTACTTAGCCTTCAAGGGCTGGTAATTCAATCAAAAAAGTGGTTCCTTTTCCGACTTTTGAAATTAAACTGATCTCCCCACCATTTGCCTTTACAATGTCATAGCTTAAACTTAAGCCTAATCCGGTTCCTTCACCGGTAGGCTTAGTGGTAAAAAATGGTTGGAATATTTTGTCTTTGATCTTATCAGGGATTCCCGGTCCGTTGTCAGAGATGGAGATTATTGCACTTTTTACCCCTTGAGGGTTAGTGTGGATTGAAGTGCTGAGGGTAAGTGTAGGAGGTTCACCACTTGGCAGGTCCCCATCTTTTGAGATTTTTTTGTTTAAGACATAAAAAGCATTGTTGAAGATATTTAATAAAACTCTTCCAAAATCCTGTCGAATTATCTCAATCTTTGGAAGTTCGGGATCAAAGTTTGTGATCAGTTTTATCTCAGCATCTTTGTTTTTGGCTTTGAAACTTTGGTATGTTAGGTTTAAAAATTCCTTGGCCAGTGCATTCAGGTTAGTAGGTTCCTTTTCGCCATGGCGGATTTTGCTGTGTTCCAGCATTCCTTGTACAATAGCATCCGCCCGCTGTCCATGGTGTGTTACTTTTTCAAGATTTATCCTGATGTCTCTCAACAATTCATCTTCCAATTGATCTTCCTCTGTTTTAGCAGTTCCAGGGCCTTGATTTAGGGATTTATTATTGCTCCTAAGTTCCTGGATCTCCAAAATCATATCATAACTTACTTCCGAAAAATTGTTCACAAAATTTAACGGGTTTTTGATCTCATGGGCAATGCCTGCTGTAAGTTCACCTAGGGAAGCCATTTTTTCTGAATGGATCAATTGGGCTTGGGTGGATTTCAATTGATCCAAGGCCAATTCAACCTTTTCCCTTTGGGCATGTATTTCTTCTTTTTGAGACTGAAGAAGCCTGTTTGCTTTTTTCTTATTGAGGTTATTCTTGAAAAGTGAAATACTGATAAAAAGAAACATGACCAAACCTCCAAAAGCTGCAAAAATTACAATCCGCTGATTGGATACTGCTGCATTTTTCAACTCAGTGTCTTTTTGAAGCAGTTCTATTTCAGCTTCTTTTTGGCTTAGTTCAAATTCAAATTGAAGCTGCCTGATCATTTCATCGGTACTGGATTTTGCAATTTCCTCCTTTACGGATTTTGCATTGATCTCATTTTCATAAGCAGTTTTATAATCTCCAAGCAAAGCAAATAATTCCGATAAACCTTCATAGGCATCTTTTAATTCACTTTTGGCTTCGATTTCTTCAGCTAGCACTCTAGCCCTTTCCAAAGTCCTGATAGCCTGCTGAGCATCACCTTGTCTCTTTTGGGTTTTTGCATAACCTATAAGACTTTGAGTCAAATCAAATTTAGTTTCCAGATTTTCGGAAATGTTCAACGCTCTTCGATGATAATCATTGGCAGTTTCAAATTGCCCCATGGCACCGTATATTTCTCCCATTTGGGTTAGCGGAAATGGCGCATCAATGGTACCATCACAAATTTCCAAGGCTATTTGATGGTAACGTAAAGCAGAATCGTATTTTAATTCATAATAATAAATCTCTCCAAGATTCATGGCGACGGTAGATATACCATCTTCATAATCTATCTCTTCGAAAACTTCTAAGGCCTTTTTATATGAATTTAGGGCATCGTCAAGCGTGCTTTCGGATTGTTGGTAGACTGTACCGATATTATTGTAAGAGGTTCCTATTCTTAATTTATTGTCGATTTCTTCTGCAATCTTGAGTGATTGAAAGTGATACTCCAAAGCCTTGCTGCTGTTTCCCATCCGGTAATAAATAGAGCCTAAGTTGTTCAGGATATTGGCTTCACCGGTTTTGTCCTTGAGGTCCTGATATTCAGTTAAGGATTGTCTGTTGATAAAAATAGCATCCTGAAAATTACCTTGATTGGCCAAAGCTCTACCTTGGTAGTTGTATGCATCTGCGAGTCCTTTTTTGTAGTTTATTTTAAGCGCTATCAAAATGGCATCATCGAGGTAATGGATGGATTGATTGATGTCCGAATTAATGAATTCCTGGCCCAAATCAATATATGCCCTTACTTTCAAACTGTCATCGTCTGTTGACTTGATGACCCACAATAAACTGTCTGCTTTGGGTGTTTGGGATTGGCTTTTTACTGAAATAAAAAAGACAAGAGAAAATAAAAAAGGAATAGACCTGATAAGCATCATTTGACAGGTAAATAATTTAAGTGATCCATGATCTTTAACTCTTATTCCACTTATTTTGTCCAAAATTTTTGTGTTTATTATTTCAGCGATGGAATATAATCATCATGGACGGATAATTTTTGTAGATCACTGATTTTCCTTAAAAAAGGCAGTAGTTTTTATTGCACACATCATGTTTCTTTTTAATTGATTTGCATTTAATTTAGGCATTCGGCAACTCAATGACAAATGTACAGCCATTCCCTTCCAAAGTTTCCACCCTGATCGTCCCGCCTTGCGCCTTCACAATATCATAGCTCAAACTCAATCCTAATCCTGTACCCTGTCCTGTAGGCAGGGTAGTAAAGATAGGTTGGAAGATTTTATCTTTGATTTCAGGAGGGATGCCGGGGCCGTTGTCGGAGATTTATTCTTTCTTCAAAAGTTTTTAGGAGAGACTGTTGCGGGTAGTTTGAAACCTTCAAAGTTTCAAAACATTACGGCGCTTAATTTTCTTTAACTAATGTTTCTGTCTTCTTGTTTTCCAAATTCATGGCTTTGCCCAAATATGCCAATCGACAACCTTTTTCTATAATTAATTTTTCTGTATGGGCGAGCACTTCGATATTGCCATTTTTGTCTTTCATAAAAATCGCTATGGCGTTATCGTCTTTTTCAATTTCTTCTAGTAGATAAGAAAACGAATCATTTGAATCTATCGGGATTTCATGTATAAAAGGATATTGCCTTGCTACAGTAGTTATTTTAACATAATCATGGGTTTTTGAAAAGAGTTCTTCGGAAGCCAGTTCTTTTTCAGATTTCATTTCTTCGGAATTGATAAGTCTAAAAGAGCCATGTTCTCCAAACTCAGACCCAAGCCTTTCAATGGCCTGCTTGTTGATGTCGTCATTGCCGGTCATGGCCAGAAGGAATCCCATATCATTTAATTCAAGGTATTCATCCAAGTCGTCAGAATAGATGTCTGCATAAATGGCTTCCAGTCCCTTTTGGTTACATCTTTCTAAATTGACACGATTGGTGTCAGCGAATACTACGTGCCTGTTATGTTCTTGTAGGTAAAGACCAATTAAACGTGATGCCTTAGAAGCTCCCACTATCAATACCCCATCGGATTTTTTGATTACCCCAGCCACAGAAGCGAATAATCTTGCTGTGGTCGCATTCAACAATACCGTTATCAAAACTACCGAAAAGACAAGTGGCGTGATATATTCTGCCCCCTCAATCCCGGCTTGTGCGAGTTTTGTTCCAAAAAGTGAGGCTATACCTGCAGCCACAATTCCCCTTGGGCCAACCCAGCTGATAAATAACTTTTCATTAGTCCCTAGAGTAGAGTTGATGGTGCTTAGAAACACCCCCAAAGGTCTGATGATAAAAATAATAATGGCTAACAAAATGGCTGTTTCCCACCTAAAAATTAAAACCAGTTCCTCCAGATTGATATTGGCAGAAAGCAATATAAAAAGAATGGATATCAGCAATACACTCAAGGTTTCCTTAAAATCAATCAGTTCCTTTAGATTTGGAAGATCACTATTGCCCAAAAACATGCCCATAACTACTACCGCCAGCAAACTTGACTCATGCGCCAAAAGGTCACTAAAAACGAAGGTAAATAGGACAAAAGATAATGCCACTACGTTTAAAAGGTAATGAGGAACCCATTTGTTTTTTATCGAATAATAAAGGGCATAACCGCCAGCTGTCCCAAATGACAAACCTACGACGACCACTTTCCCAAAATCATACAAGGCCTGTCCGGTGTAGCCAGCACCTCCCTCGACGCTGATAAAGTTAAAGACCAAAACCGCAATCAAAGCGCCGATGGGATCAATAAGAATTCCTTCCCATTTCAAAACTGCAGAAACGTCTTTTTTTAGTGGAATATTCCTCAGAATAGGATTGATTACAGTAGGCCCTGTCACAATAATTAATGCAGAAAACAAAAATGAAATGCGCCAGCTAAAGTCAAACAAAGTGTGGGCAGCCAAGCCAGCTCCTATAAAGGTCACCAACGAACCCACACTAATGAGCTTGCCAATGACAGGCCCCACTTTTTTGATTTCTCCTTTCCGTAAAGTTAAACCTCCTTCAAAAAGAATAATTCCAATGGCTAGGGAAACAAAATAAAACAGGTTTTCATCCGGGAAAAGCCCATAATTTCCTTGGTAAATCGGTTGGATCCATTGAGATCTTTCATCAGTAAAAAGAGAAGATATGGGTCCAACAAAGAGGCCTATCAGAATCAAAGGCAGGATAGAGGGAATTTTAAGCCTCCATGCAAGCCATTGTGCGAATATTCCCAAAATAATTATTCCTGCTAATTCTAGCATATGATCTACTTGCGGTAATTAAATATTGACAATAACACTAAGAAACGGCTTTTATTAAAATAACCAACTTTCTTCCACGACATTAATCCCAAAACGTATCATAAAATCAAAGCTAGTTGTTAAAGCAGCGTTTAGAATCTTTATGAAATCAAGGTTTTTTTCTTCCCGGCCTAAAAAATCATAGAAAGGGTAGGATGATTATAAATTCAGATCCTTTTTCTTCTTCAGAATTTACTGTCAGTTGGCCACCATGCGCCTTCACAATATCATAACTCAGACTCAACCCCAATCCAGTCCCCTGTCCCGTAGGCTTCGTGGTAAAGAATGGCTGGAAGATTTTGTCTTTGATTTCAGGTGGGATACCGGGGCCGTTGTCTGAGATGGAGATTTGTACCCAC
>NZ_JBGSXS010000185.1:0-3178 GCF_041751335.1 Aquiflexum sp. | reverse complement strand
CGTAAGGCTGTAATAGATCAGCACGGCACCAAAAACGATCAGATTGAAAAAAGAAAAGAGTGTGCTGAGGGTGGTCCCGGTCAGCAGGTTTTCTATCCTGCGGTGGTCCCCGATGCGCTGCATGATATCCCCTGTCATCCGGGTATCGAAATAGGAAATGGGCAGGTTCATCAGTTTGATAAAAAAATCCGAGACAAGGGAAATATTGATCCGTGTGGTCAGGTGCAGCAATATCCAACTGCGGAGCACTTCCACACTCATCCTTCCCAAAAACAGCATGATCTGGGCAAAAAGGACCAAATAGATAAACCCTACATCCTGGTTTTGGATCCCCACGTCGACAATGCTCTGTGTCAGAAAGGGAAAAATCAATTGCAACAGACTGCCTACAAGCAATCCTATAGCCAGCTGGGCAATCAGGTTTTTGTAGTTGAACAGATATTTGAACAGGAAACTAAGGGAACGTTTCTCTTTATCTTCCCATTTCATTTTCCTGAAAGCTGGGGTAGGTTCCAGTAATAGCGTGATTCCTTCTTTGGTCCCTTCATCGGCATTGTTTCCGATCCATCTGGCTATGAACTCTTTCTTGGGAAGGTTGATCAAGCCAAAAGCAGGGTCGGAAATAAAGACTACATCCTTTCTGATGCGGTAAACCACCACAAAATGGTGTTTATCCCAATGTACTATAAGGGGCATCAGGGCATTCTTTAACTTTTCATAATTCAGTTTAGCACCGATGGATTTGAATCCCATGGATTCGGCTGCTTCGCTCAATTTGAGCAAGCTACTCCCTTCACGCGTAGTCTCGGAAATCTCCCGGATTTCCCTCAGGCTAATAAGCTTTCCATAGTTCTTGGCAATGATCCTCAAACAGGTAGGTCCGCAGTCCTTGGAGTCGGGTTGTTTGTAGAAGGGGAAGAGTTTCAAGGGATAATAAGGGGTTTACAAAATCAAAAACTTCATTTAATTCCATTGTTGAAAAAGAATCAGCATATTCGGGTTTATTTCAGCTTCACAATTCCTATAACGGGATTTTTTTCTTCAATTGATTTATCTTCGAATTCTACTTTTTTGATATAGTAAAAAAGGTCTTTTTTTAAGTCTATAGGTCTTAAAAACACCGGATCACCATCCTCATCGATCAATCCCTCACTGAGGTTATATCCGGTTTGGTTTTTCTTATCATATAAAAACATAAACCGTTCCCAATCCTGAGCATATTCCAACACATAATAAGAGGAACTATTCACAATATTGTACAACAAAAGTGTTTGGTATTCTCTATCATCAAGGGATTGAGGTCTCTCAAAATGGAACCTTACAGCAGGTTTCAAAATTTTATCTTTTACCTGATATAAGGTGTCCCGCATCAGGTTTTCAGGGGTAAGGACCGGCATAAACATAAATAATCCTTCACCAATATCTGACAACCAAAATCTGTAATTATATCCCCCAATTCGTATTTGATCCAAAACTATCGTTCTAAAGGGAATGGTATCCGATATTTCGAAATTATTATCCAGCTTGTAAATATTCGTCTGATTGGCAATATCATCCCCCAACTTCTTTCCTATCTCCTCTGAAACTATCCATAAGCTACCATCCAAAATTTTCAAATAACCTATGGGATACTCTAACTTTCTTTCCTCTATCAACTCATAATCCGATCCATAAACCAAAAGCTTATTGTATCCTGAAACATAAATATTTCCTGTGACTTCATCAATATCCATAGAATTTACTCTATAATACTCACCTGGCCCCTCTCCTTGCCTCCCTAATAATTGGATAAAATTCCCCTCTAAATCAAAAATCGAAATCCTAGAATCCGTGACTAATAACCTGTCCTGATGTAGTTTTACATTATAAATATATTCAAGAAAAGCTCCACCCTTTGTCTCCAATTGTAATTTTTGATTTGTGATTGCCATTTCAGACAAGAGAAGGGGATAATCGGTTTTGCTGGGAATGGTGATCGAAAACAAGTCAGTATCCTGGTATTCACTACATCCCAAGATTAAAACAGTTAGAGTCAAATAAAATTTATGCATTTGGATTTTCTTTTTATTTAGCATAAGTTCATTAATTTTAAATAAAGGAGTACCAAAAGGTACTCCTTTAATCAATATATTTTAATTTGCTGGAACACAACCACCTCCCACTGGACAGACCCCTGTTGGATCCCAGTTACAATCCCAAACGGTTATTGGATCATCATTTCCACAAGTGCATATCCATTTACAATTCCCAGACCCACCAGTAATTTTTTTCATCTGACTTCTCCCCAGCACTTCATCGGAAGTAAGCCTCAGCATTTCCAAACTTAACTTTTTCATGATTTTTGAATTTATTGAATGTTAAATTCTCCGGACATTTGGGTCACCCAGAGCCTGTGACCATTCATCGCGACTGATTTTTAGAGCCATTAAACCGATGAAAGATTTATAAAATTTTACTAATCTATATTCTGTTATTTTGACATAGTTAATAGCACAAACCCCATTTCATCATTGATATTCTCATAAATCCAGATTTTACCGTCCTTGGCAAAATGCTTTGCAGGTTTTTTTGTTAATTGTGGTACTAAGGTTTCGCCTATCATATTTAGATCTTTATCTAATGCTGTTAGATACACCTTCGATTTTATTTCCACATTATTTATACTTTCGGTCGAGATATTCTGGTAGGAAAACCTGTAAAAAACCTGATTTTTATCATCCCAAAAAGGCGGCATAAAATTGATTTCCTGAAGGAATTTTAAAAATTCAGCATCGAAATGCTCAACAGTTTCATGTTCTAATTTATACTCCTTCACTTTTTCATTGGCAGTAAGCTCACTGTCGTATGATTTCATAAATAGACTATCCATCTTGGTTTCATACCACATGAGAGAACTCGTAATTTGATTGGATAGAATCACTTTTGTACCGAACTTTTCAATTTCTATTTCTGGCGAACGGATCCATATACTTCCACCTGTCAAATATTGTATAAAAGTATAATCTGGCATTCTTTCAAATGTCTTCAACTCTCTTTTTGAAATCTCATACTCGTCCAAATGGAGTATACCCAAAGTAAAACTTTTATCCTTATGACGTAGGATTATTCCATATAATCGGTTGGATTCTGTGTCAAGTTCTCTACTAAATCTCAAATCCTCACCACCATCCATGGGATG
>NZ_JBGSXS010000184.1:0-37833 GCF_041751335.1 Aquiflexum sp. | reverse complement strand
GAAAATTGTTTGTAGGCATTTGCCTGTTCGTCAGATCCAGCCAATCCCTGATAGAGTGCCAAATACACTTCATAGCTTTTGTCTATCATGCGGTGTTTTACTACCTTCATTTTATCCTTGAAGTGTTTGAAATCGCCCCTGCGCGTTTTGTCAATCAAAGCATTTCGATCAGCTAGAAACAGGATTCTCTTTTTCTTTCCGCTTTTCCAAAGTCTGTGGATAATTTGGAAAGCCGTGTAGGTTTTACCGGTTCCGGTTGCCATGACAAGAAGAATTATATCCTGTCCTTTGGCAATCGCTTCAACGGTTCGGTTTACGGCAATTTGTTGGTAGTATATTGGACTTCTTCCGCTACCGTCAAAATAATAATCTTGTGCTACTATCTTTTCAGCCTCAGGGGATTCGATGCCCTTGTATTTTTTGTATTTCTGCCAAAGTTGTTCGGGAGTTGGGAAGTTATCATTATCTAATTCTTTTTCGATATGCCCATCAGTAGCTGTTCGGTCATGGTTCACAAAACCGTCACCGTTACTACTGAATACACAAGGGATGTCAAGTATTCTAGCATAGTCCAGCACTTGTTGTATTCCAGCTTGAACTGAATGTTTATTGTCTTTCGCTTCAACAATCGCGATTGGAATATTCGGTTTGTAGTACAGAATGTAGTCGGCTCTTTTTCTTACACCTCTAGCTGTTAATTTTCCACGAACATATATTTTCCCATCAGTAAAAGACACTTCCTCTAAGAGTTGGGTCAGTCTGTCCCAGCCTGCTTTTTCAATAGCAGGAGTTATAAATTTGGTACATATGTCCCTTTCTGAAAGGTCTTTTTTATTCATATTTTTTATTTAAGCCACTGAGCTCGCATATATATTTAAAAATTTTCTTACAATATCTTTAATTAAAATGTTAGATACCATACATTGTGAAGGGTTTTTTTCCTTAAATCCGTTCCTTTTTGATCATTTGGAGTAATAAACCGTCCCAAAAAAGCAATAACCAATTTTGATTGCACGAATAAAAAATGCGATGCAAATCCCATCATTCCCCCATTTATTTAAAATTCCTTGAATTAAAAAAGAATAGCGTTAAATTTCAGATTCTAATTCACCTTAGAAATATCTTCAGCTTATTTCATGTAGCATATTTCTATAAATTAAAATCTACAAACACAATTTAATTATATGGCCAATTTTAATATTGATGCAAAAAAGGACATGACTTATGATGCCATTGTAGTCGGTTCAGGTATCAGCGGTGGCTGGGCAGCCAAAGAACTATGTGAGAAAGGTATGAAAACCTTGGTGTTGGAACGGGGCAGGTTGGTAGAACATGTCAAAGATTACCCCACCATGATGGATGACCCTTGGGATAGTGAGTTGAGGGGTTCATTGACTCCTGAATTAAAAGAAAAGCACAAGGTAGGTATGCGTTCCGGTTTTATCGGAATGGATACGGAGCATTTTCATGCCAATGACCAGGAAAACCCCTATACGGAAGTGAAGCCCTTTATGTGGGTTCGTGCCCATCAAATGGGTGGTAGGTCCATATTGTGGGGAAAACAATGTTACCGCTTTTCTGACTTGGATTTTGAAGCCAATGCCAAAGATGGTTATGGTGTGGATTGGCCGATCAGATACAATGACCTTGCACCTTGGTACACCCATGTAGAAAAATATGCAGGTATCAGCGGTGAAGCAATGGGATTGCCCCATTTGCCGGACAGTCATTTTTTACCAGCCATGGAATTGAATTGTGTGGAAAAACATGTCAAAAGCCGCGTAGAGAAAGAGTTTGAGGGAAGACATATGATCATCGGTAGGGTAGCGCACCTGACCGAGCCATTGAATGGGAGGGGAGTTTGCCAGTACAGAAACCGATGCAGCCGAGGTTGTCCTTATGGCGCATATTTTAGCAGCAACGCGGTAACATTACCTGCTGCGAATGCCACCGGTAATCTGACCATCCGACCTTACTCGATAGTACAATCTGTCATTTATGATGAGCAAAAAGGAAAAGCCACAGGTGTGCGCATCATTGATGCAGAAACCAGTGAGGTTGTCGAATACTATGCTAAAATCATTTTCTGTAATGCCTCTACACTGAGTACAACTCAAATATTGCTGAATTCTACTTCAGACCGTTTTCCAATTGGCTTGGGCAATGACAGCGGTGAATTGGGACATAACCTGATGGACCATACTTATAGGGTAGGGGCCATGGGAATTGTGGATGGTTTTGAAGATGAATATTACAAGGGAAGAAGGCCAAATGGCATTTATATACCACGCTATGTCAATTTGGATGAAAAGACCAAAACCGATAAGTTCCTGAGAGGATTTGGATATCAAGGTTCAGGTGGCCGTGCAGGTTGGGGCGCAGGTTCCAATTTAGACAATTTTGGTGGGGATTTCAAAGATGGCCTGATGAAGCCGGGACCTTGGGAATTCTTTATCACAGGCTTTGCAGAATGTCTGCCTTACCACGAAAACCATGTTTATTTGGACAAAAACAACTTGGATAAATGGGGGCAACCAACTTTGGCGATAGATTGTGAATTCAAGGAAAATGAAAAAGCCATGAACAGACAGATCCGAATCGATGCCAGGGATATGTTGGAGCGAGCAGGATTGAAAGATATCGTAGACTTTGACAATGAACATGAACCAGGATATGGTATCCATGAAATGGGAACGGCAAGAATGGGTAGAGATCCCAAAACTTCGGTTCTGAATGCCACCAATCAGGTTCATTCCTGTAAAAACGTATTTGTAACAGATGGCGCCTGTATGACTTCTTCATCCTGTGTCAATCCATCCCTTACCTATATGGCACTTACCGCAAGGGCAGCAAATCATGCAGTCTCCGAATTAAAGAAAAATAACATTTAATTATATGAACAGGAGAAACGCATTACGAAAAACAGCTTTGATGGCAGGATCTGCCATGGCTGCACCCTCTTTGTTTACTTTACTTCAATCCTGTAAGCAACAGAACAGATTGGAATGGGAGCCACTTTTTTTCAATGAAGATCAGGCAAGGTTTGTTTCTGCATTTGTAGATACCATCCTGCCAAGGACGGATACACCCGGGGCATTGGATGTCAAGACAGATATATTTCTGGATTTGATAGTTGCCAAAACATATGATGCCAAAGCCCAGCAAAATATGGCTTCTGAAATTGATAAATTCAATGCGGAGACCAAAGCTAGTTTTGGGAAAGTCTTTGCTGAGCTGAGTGAGGAGGATAAAAAAGCAGTGCTCAAAAAAGCGGAAGCAGATACCGCCAAATATAATCCAAAAGTTTGGGGAACGGCTGTTGGAGAACAAAAGCCTGTTGGATTCTACCGTTCCATGAAATCCATGGCCCTTTGGGGATATTTCTCCTCTGAAGAGATTGGCAAGAATCACCTGAATTACGATCCTATTCCGGGAGAATACCGAGGGTGTATACCACTTTCTGAGGTGGGGAATACTTGGAGTTTGTAGGGATTATAGGCCAGAAGACCGAAGATGGAAGACGGAAGAAAAGGAACCAGAAGTTAAACGCGACCGTCATTCAGAACGAGCTTTGATAAGTTCCAAATTTACCAGAAAACCTTCAGCGAAGTGATGAATCTCTTGAGGAAAGTCAGTAGGTTTAAAAAAACCTGCCAATGGAAAATTAGTATGGGTTCTTAAAGCCATAATCCTGTTTACCAAAAGTCGATTTAAGTCGAAGATCGCGTTGTTTTCACAGGACTATTTTCGCAAAAACAATGATTTTGGGTGAGTTGTAGTGCTTTTATGACTGCCGGTTCCGGAGTGGGCCGCGACATTTGTTTTGTACTACCATATTTCTATTCAAAGTTAAATAAAAGGCTTATTTCATTGTCGAAAAATCAACTTCATAGTCCCTTTGGCATACAGGATTCCAAAGCCTAAACATATCAGGGAACTCACAACCATAAAAACTATTTTATCCCTCAATTCATTTAAATAAGGGTGGTCCACGAGCATTACCATAGGTATTCCTAATATACCTCTCAGCAAAAATACAGAAGTTATAAGGATCAAAACAGGTTTCAATAAAGGTAATCTACTTATCAAGCCTGCTCCTGAAAATGCATAAATCGCCCAAATCCCTAAAATCAATGCTATCGTTAATGTGATCATAACAGGTAATGCCAAGCCTGCTTCCGCCTGCTGGGCCATTCGTTCTCCTGCCCCAAAGAACCTATACCATTCAGGTCCTCCAATCACAATTCCAATATGCGTAATGGAAATCAAGGCAGTCAAGATTCCTGCCCAGAATAGATGTTGGTTGTTCATGGAAGATCAATTATGCTTAGTCATGCCATGACTTCGCGTCATGGGATGACTTGGAATAAACTCACTTTTTAACTACAGGCAAACTAACACTACTAGGATACTTTCTCGAATGGTGGATAGCATTGGTTGCAACTACACCTTCGGCTTCATCATAGTTGTTTCCACCTGTGTTTAGGTTTCTATCAAATCGGGGGAAGTTGGATGAAGAAACTTCAATTCTGATTTTATGGCCTTTTTCGAAGTAATTGGAAGTTGACATGGGGGTCATATTGACTTCATAGACTTTTCCATTTTCCATAAATACTTCTTTTTCATATCCTTCCCTGTACCTTACCCTTTGGATGGTTTCATCCAAATTATAGGCTGTTCCATCAGGATAGACATCGATGAGTTTGATGGTAAGGTCGGTGTCTTTGACATCAGAAGAAAGATATAGCTTGGACTCAATAAATCCACTGATTTCAATCCCTTCAGGTAATGCTTCTGAAGTATAAACTAGAATATCCTTTCTCAATTCGATCTCCTGTTGGTCAAATGAACCGCCCTGTACAGCGTTGCCTGTGCAGCAAACATTACCTCCATAAGAAGTCAAGGGGTCCATTGGATCGTATTGAAAAGTGTCAGGGTTGTCTTTGCTTGGTCTTGAGGTGGACAATTTGCCATCTCCCAATCTGGAATTGGCATTGCCTTTACTGTCCAGAAAATAGGTGACCATTTGGGCTTCCTTTGGAGGCCAAGTATCTGAATATTGCCATTTATTGGCACCCATGGTGAAATAGGTGACCTTGTGCATTTCTTCTGTAACCTTGTTTGCCTCACCTTTTAACCAATAGTCAAACCAAGCATAAGTCATGTCATTGTATGGCAATCTTGCATCTCCCATACTTCTTTCACCGACAATGGTGTTTTCAGTAGCTCGGGTAAATGAACAGTGTAGGGTAGGTGCGATGACCAAATACTGATTGTCCCTGATTTTGGGATCTTTGGCATTTTCCCTGATATGATTGTACATCGCCAAATTGGGACTGGAAGCCACATCATACCAAGACACAAACCAAAAGGCAGGTTTTTCAAACTCCATATCATCATGAAAAAGCCCGCCTTCATACCATTTTGGATCATTTGGCTTGCGGGTGATCATTTCTTCATAGATTCCTTTTGGGCCATCAACATTTCGGATAATATCCTGAACTGGCAAATGGCTTAAGGCCTCCTTCCAATCAACCCTTGGATATCTTGGAGCCATATCATAAAACTTCTGTAATCTCAATAAATCTTCCTGTGAGATTCCCTCAGGAAGTTTTGGTGCCATGGGGTCATGTTGGGTACCATAAAGCCATGCCGTAAAAAGCATCTGTCCGGCACCACCTCTGTACCAGTTTCCTTGTTCATAAAAATCACCAATTCTACCAACTCCCGCACCAAACCCTTGGGGAACCATAGCAGCATGCGCCGGATGGTTGAGAGAGGCAACGGCCATTTGCCATTCTGCAGTTGATGAGCAACCTATGGTACCGATCTTCCCATTGCTCCATTTTTGATCGGCCATCCAAGTAAAGGCATCATATCCGTCTGTGAGTGGCGTTCCAAGAATGTCCCATTCCCCTTCGGAGAAAAACCTTCCTCGCTCATTTTGTACCACATAGGCATATCCTTTCTGGACGGCTTCCAAGGCACTTTGCATGGTCCTTGTCACCAATTCTCCATCACGATATGAATTGAAGTTATAAGGAGTTCTTGAAAAAATGATGGGTACCGGATTATTGGTTTTTGGCCGGTAAATATCTGTAGCCAATCTGACCCCATCTCTCATGGGCATCATTACCTTTTGATCGACAATGGCTATTTCCTGAAGTTGTTCAAGGATATTTTTTTCCTGAGCCCAAGAATGATCGGAGATGGTCAGGAGCAGCAGGAATGTTATGATTTTGAATGATTTCATTTAGGGTAAAATTTATTGAACCCTAGTTTAGTTATTATTCTTCTAAAAAGCTTGAAAATTTTATTCGTATGGATAAAAAGTGCTATCTGAAATTAAGCTTTGACAATTTCCATTTGTGAAAAAAATATTTTTATTCTATTTCGAATTAGAGTTGAAAGTATTTTTGAATTTTTGACCGATAGGTTCTCTCTTTTGCCTTTTTTTGGCTCTTGCCTTTTTCCTACGTTTCTTATCCTGCTCTTTGCTTTTGACCAAAACCATTCTTGCTGAAATTCCCACTTGACCTCTGACAAATTCCTCTCTGCCTGAAAGATTAAAATTCGGCTTATAGTCCAAAGAGATGACCGTGTTGGCAATTGTGAGTTCTACGCCGGCAATGATATCGACACCTGATGTAGAATTTCCATAGGTATGGAGGATTTGTTTGGTCTCTTTATCCTTCACAAAACTTTCTTCCCAACCTGTGGACACTCCAGCTCCATAATAATAGTTGAATCTTTTGGAAATAATCGGCCTGTGAACTTCAACCAACAAATGGGCTGTGGTATTTTTATTAAAATCAGACTGTAAAATTCCTTCGAGTGTAATATGCTTAAAAACACGTTGTTGTGCAGAAAGTCCAAAAGTTCTACTGAAGTCGTTGCTTCCCATTCTGACACCAGCTGCCGAACCATATCTTTGAGCTTCAACCTTGAAGGAAGAGAAAACGAGAAAAAGGAGGAAAATTAGGGTGTATTTTTTATTCATCATGTAATTGGAAACAAATGAAAGTCCATATTACCAAAAATTGTTCCAAATTGAGTTTTTATAGGATTACCAATCCTCTTCTTGGCTTTGATCGGATGTTTTTTCCTGAATTGAAACGATATTTTCAAATATGTCTCCACTAATTTCCGGAACAAATATAGCGTTTGAAAACAATTGTGCATTGACATCTAATAAGTTTTCGTGGGTAGCTGTTGCAATATGTTTGGGAATCTTGTAAAGTCTTATATCCTTTTTTCCAAAAGGAGTTTCGGATTTACTCTCAAATAAATAGGGCAATAATATTTTTGAACTGTTTAGAGCAATCAAATCAATCCTATATTCATCAAAATAGGAGATAAGCCTCAAATTGATCTCTTCAAAAAAGTCCAAAGTTTCCTGTAGCCTAACCCGGGAGCCAGCCCTAGATTTTCCTTTTGTTTTAAGGTATTTGATTTGACTTTTACCTTGCTTTTTTCTGACCATATATGCACGAAAAACTTTATGATCCACCAGTTCCGTGTTTTCAAATAATGCCACAGAAGCAATTCCTGACTTGATCAATAAAATGATATAGTTGATAAAACGTAACTTTACCAAGCTATTTTCCTCAGGTAAGTATTTAACATCGATGGATAACCTTACAATTAAAATTTTATTATATTCTGAATCATAGAAGGTTATTGTCTTTTTTTCAGCATTATGAATTGTAGTAAATTGATTTTTCTCACAGAAATCAAGCAGATTTTTCAATTGATCAAAATTCAATTTTCTCCAAACCATAATTTTTTTTTAAATAATTTGTCAAAAATGGCTTAATTTTTGTAATTTACATACATAAAAATACCCATGAATAATTTTACGCTTTATTTATTATTCCTCTAAAAAATTTCCACATAAAAATTTCAAAAAGCAAACAAAAAAATTACAAGATAAATCAACTTAGTGATTACACTATTTAGATTTTATGAATAGGAAAGTAGGCAGATTGAAAAGAATAATATAAAAAAGATAAAAATTATTGAAAAGTTTAAAATAAATTAAAAATCTACTCGTTATTTTAAAACATAAATTGGAATAGTGCATGAAAATCAAAGAAATGATATTGCTCCATGAGAATTTTTTAACTGATTTTGGATTCCAATTAGAACCCAAAAAACTGCTATATTCTAAACCCTTCGGTCAAGGTAAACAAATAATATTCTTTCACCATACCCATTTTAATGACTCGACTTATTTTGAATACCATTTAGGGGTAAGGTTTGATCAAGTTGAATCCATCATTCACAAGTTTTTACCGACATTGGGAGACTATAAAGATAGAAGTATCACTTTGGTAGAAACTATGGATACCATAGACTCAGCCATGCCTAGAAGATACTTTTTGGAAAATGACCTTGAGATCAATCCTGTCATCCAAAAAGTAGAGGACTTTATGGTCAAATTAGGGTTTCCTTGGATGGATAATTTCTCAAAAGGTAAAAAGCTAGAAAGATTTTTTAACGAGGATCCAGATAAAAATATTCTGACACAGAATTTTACTTATAGATCTTCTAGAGGTATTACGCTTGCCAAATTATATAATCCTTCAGAATACAAGGAAGTAAGGGATACTTACCTTGCCAAGATGGAAGAAATGCAGGTGACGCCTTTTACAGTAGCTTGTTTTCTTAACCTTTTGGATTATTTGGATAATCTTTAATACTCCAACAAAGCCTATTGGCTTAAAGCCTGTTGTGACTTTATCAGCTTAGTGTTGTTTGTTTTTATCAACCAGTTCCGAAATTGGTTTGGTAAAAGTTTAGAAAAAATAAAATATAAGTTCACAATTTTGCCTGGAATAATAACATTTTTTCCCTTCATAGTCTTTTCTATAGAATAAGCAGCTACTTCCTCCGGATATAAAACTGATATTTGCTGAAGTAGATTACACTGATTGTTGATTCTTGCCATTTTTATGTTGGAATTGATACCACCTGGGCATAAAACAGTAACTTGAATATTTTTGTCCTTCAGTTCAATGGAAAGACTTTTTGAAAAATAAAATATAAAAGATTTTGTTGCTCCATAAACCTGTTTGTATGGGCCTTCAAAGTGGATAATCATACTGCTTACATTCAGGATAAAAGATTGTGAGTTCTTTGCCAAAACATTTATCATCCCGTGAGTAATCATGGTCAATGCCTTGATGTTCAGTTGAATCATCCTATTGAATACAGCGAAATCCTGATTACCAAATTGGTAATTTCCACCGACACCAGCGTTATTGATCAGAAAAGAAATGGGATATTCCTTCGACTTCACATATTCTATCAAGTAGTGACAACTTTCATCGTCAGTGAGATCTATTTCCAAATAATCGACAAAAACCTCAAAATTTTGATCCAGTAATAATTTCAACTCAGGAAGACCTGTGGAAGGCAAAGAGACCAATAATATATCCATGCCTTTATTGGCACATTCTAAAGCCAAGGATTTTCCAAGTCCTTCACTCGCTCCCGTAATCAATGCAAAATGTTTCATGATGCTCTTTTGTTGATCAAAAATTGAATAGTTGTTTGAATGGCCTCCTCGAATGGTGTGATTTTATATCCCAGATCTTTAATAGCCTTTCCGGAACTGAAGACAGCGTCTTCATTAATTCTCTTTACAAAATCAGGAGTGATTTTAGGTGATCTACCAAAATTATTCCCCATATACAATTCCAACCATGACCAGTATTTTAAGGGCCAAACAGGGAATTTAAGCATAAGACCTCGCTGTGGGGAAAGATTTTTAATAGTTTGAAAAAGCTCTCCAAGGGATTTATTCTCGCCACCCAAAATATATTTCTGACCGATTTCACCTTTCTCCCGAGCTTTGATATGGCCTTCTACGATATCATCAATAAACCCATAATTACCCAAAGCATGGTGAGTGGTAGGCATGATAGCTACTTTGTTTTTGAGATATCCTGCAATTAATCGATTGATTCCTGAACTTGGGGAATCTAAGCCAGGTCCGAAAATTCGGGAAGGACTCACAATCAAACCTGGGAATCCATCTAATACTGCTTTGAGTAATTCCTTCTCCGCCAGATATTTGGAAATTTCATAATCATTGTTGAAACTCGACCATCTAGGTGTATTTTCATCATTTGGTTTTTTCAAAGATGGACCAATTGTTCCTGTACTGCTTGTAAGAATAAATTTTTGAATCTTAGTTTCTTTAGCAACTTGAATCAAGTTTTTTGTCCCTTCCACATTTACAGTATAGAAATCCTCAGGGTTTTTAGACCATACTCTTGCCAAGGCGGCAACATGAAAAATATATTGACAGTCTCCCAAAGCCTCTTTGATACTTTTTATTTTTAAGATATCTCCATAAAAAATCTTGATGTTGGGATGTTCCAGATGAACCGCAGCGTTTTTATTTCGGATCAAAACATGAACATATTCACCGGATTCTGCCAGTCTCCATGCCAATCTTTGTCCCAAATAGCCAGATCCACCCGTAATAAATGTTTTCATGAATTGTTAAATTGTTTAGAAAAATATAAGACTCAACTAAATTAAAGTATTCTCTAATAATCCAAAAATCAATATAACAGGTTTTAATCCTTTTATGAATGAAATTAACCTTAATTGTGAGTTTGATGGCAGATTTATGCAAGATGTGCCAAAAACCGGGTACCTCTTAATTCTTTATTTGTACTTTTCAATAATATTTTATTCCTCATTAGTACATATTACGATTTAAAAATTAGAGAATTAGTTTTACTCTAATATTTCTTCTGAAATAAAATATGTCTTTTGGAAATGAGTTTTTTAACCTCTAAAAACAAAATTTTAAGATATCAATCCACGATTTCTAATCAAGGTCAAAACATGTAAAAAAAATTAATTTTTTCTTCTGACTCCTTTTACTGCTTCGGCATTCAGTGGATCTTGAGGCCAGAAATGTTTTGGATATCTTCGTTTCAAATCTTTTTTTACATCAAAATAAGTATTGCTCCAGAAGCTTTTTAAATCAGAAGTGACCTGAACGGGCTTATAACCAGGAGACAGTAGATGTAGCAATAGGGGAATACGGTTTTTGTTGATTTTTGGCGTTTCAAGCCAACCAAAAACTTCCTGAAGTCTTACAGCCAGTATGGGGGTTTCTCCATCATTTCGATATTCCAAAGTTACCATACTACCGCTTGGCACTGGTATTTTTTGAGGAGCAAGATCAATGACTTTCTGTTGCAATTCAAAATCCAAATTGTGAAAAAGTATGTCATTAAGGTCAAGCTTCCATAAGTCTTCTTCTCTTTTGACTTCATCGAGATAGGGGGAAAGCCAATGACCTACATTTTTGATCAATGATTCCTTTCTGAAATCAGGCCAATTTTCATCTTGATTCCAGATCTTTAAAGAAACAACTCTATTCATGAGCTGTACAACATCCTGATTGAAATCCAATAAACCGTGATCTTCTTTAATACCCAATATGACAGCTTCTCTTTTTTCCTCCAAAGAAATATCTTTTAATGGAATGGATTTGAGTACAATTGATCCAATACAGATGTTTTTCACTGCTTTCAATTCCCCATCTTTTTTGTCCCATTTGACCACTTTCTTCTCTTTGATCATAGGTAGAAGATCTTTTGGGTCCAAAGGTGATGCCATGAATATCTTTCCCAACCCATCCCTCGCATCTACATGCGATATGGCTATCCATGATTCGTTAGCAAGGTCATCTCTATGACCCATCATGGCTATTTTGCCATTGGCCATTTGAAATTGGGCGTTGTTTCCTGGTCTTGCACTTGCTATTCGCTCAGGATAGGTATAAGCTATCAAAAGCCCAGTTTCAAAAGAATCCACAGGAGTGTTTTCTTCATTAACCTTCAGCATTTTGCGGTACTGCTTACCTACTTTTTCTATTTTATCAAATCCTTTGATGGAAAGATTTTCTTTTCTTGCTCTCCTTAATCCTTCAACTCTCAAATTGATATCAACACCCATTTCGGAATCCAATGGATCTCTTTCCTCCAACAATGCAGCAATGTCCGTGGCCAAGGCAGTTTTTCCTAATTCTTCGGCGATGATCAACATGTGGGCAATCCTGGGATGGGCAGGAATCTGATGTACCTTTTTCCCATGGGCTGTAATCTTTCCCTGATCCAATACATTTATTTCATGTAGCAGTTCGGTTGCTTGGGATAGAGTTCCCAGTGGAGGAGGAGTCAGCCAAGTAAGTTCCTGAATATTTTCAATACCCCATTTTGCCATATCCAAAACCAAAAAAGTCAAATCAGCTTCCAATATTTCCGGAGTCCTGAATTCCTGCATTTGAGATTGGGTGAAGGAAGACCACATTCGGTAACAATATCCGGGTCCCAATCTTCCGGCTCTTCCTGCGCGTTGATCTGCAGCATCTTTTGAAATGCGGATAGTTTCCAATCTTGACAAACCCGTTCGGGGATTGAATTTGGATGTCCTTCCAAATCCAGAATCAACCACTATTGAGACACCTTCGATGGTAAGGCTTGTTTCAGCTATAGATGTAGCCAAGACAACTTTTCTTTTACCTTTTTTATTAGGAAAAATGGCCTGATGTTGCGCTTGAGGATTCAGTTGACCGTATAATGGATGAATGGCAAATTCCGGTAAATTTTTCCTTAAAATGGCTTCAGTCTTTTTAATTTCTCCTTGACCGGGAAGGAAGACTAAAATATCTCCTACATGTTTTTTTGAAGCATTTATAACTGTATTAGACACCATTTCGGGCATCAGAAAAGGATCAAAATCTCCTGAATATTGAAAATCAACAGGAAACATTTTTCCATCACTTTTTAAAGAAGGCGCTTTCAATAATGATTGAAGCTGGGGCATATCCAATGTAGCCGACATTACCAAAATACGGAGGTCAGGTCTTAGGACTTGCTGGACTTCCCTACATAGGGCCATGGCCACATCTGCATGTATATTTCTCTCATGGAATTCATCAAAAATAACAAGGCCAACTTCTTCCAAAGCATTGTCATTGAGTAGCATTCTTGTTAGGATTCCTTCAGTCAGTACCTCAAGTTTGGTCTTTTCAGAAATCTGGCTTTCAAACCTGATTCGATAACCGATACTTTCACCGACTTTTTCACCCAAAAGGTCAGCCATCCGCCAAGCAATTGTTTTTGCTGCCAGTCTCCTTGGCTCAAGCATCAGAATTTTTTTACCCTTCAAAAATGGCTCTTCAAATAATGTTAATGGCAAAAGTGTGCTTTTACCAGCTCCGGGAGGTGCATTTACAATGAGCGTGTTGAATTCATTCAGTTTTTTCTTGACATCACTGATGATGTCAAGAATAGGAAGATTTACGGAATATGGATCGAAATTCAAGTTCGGTGGAATTAAATTAAAAAACCACTGATTCTTTTGAAATTCATAAGAATCAGTGGCCAGAATTTATTCAAATGATAGATTATTCAATTTTTGCAAAACTTTTATAATATTCCCATCTCATTTCTACACGGTCATTTTTCACTTCATATACCAATCTTTCCTCCATTTTGTCACCAAAGTTGGATGGAATATTAACTCTCAAGGCATCCTGACTTTCGTCATAGGAGTAAGCACCCCATTGTTTGGCAACTTTATTGAAAATCAAAGTGGATTCACCTTCATTTGGGATAACAAAGATAGAATATTTACCCGCTGGCAGGGTTTGCCCCTGCACTTTGATGTCCTTTGAAGTTTCAAAAGTGGTGGCATCATTGGCACCTGCTCTCCATACCTGTCCAACCGGCACTAAATCTCCCCAAATTACACGGCCCTTTACTGCGGGGCTACTGTAATTGATGGTGATTTTGGCACCGTTGATGGTTCCTTCGGCTGTTCGGGCAGGACTTGGTTTTTCATCTTGTGCAATAGCCAGGGCAGCTATCAAAGCAAAGGTCATGGTCAAGATACTAAACTTTGCAAAAATTGTTTTTTTCATGGTAAATTGTTTTATTGTTTAAGTTGATTAACTCAAAATAATTGGATTAGTTGTCCCATAAAATATTAAATTTTCACCCAAGCTTGTTTTCTGTGGCTTTCGATGATCCTTTCACAGATGATCAACTCTCTTAATCCATCCTCAAAAGTTGGGTACGTTGGTTTAGTTGGTTGTTTGCCTCCTCTTACTGCTTCATATACTTCTTTGAACATTTGCTTGGAAGTATCCGGAAAACCCTCGTTGTGTCCACCAGGAAAGCTGATTAAACCTGCTGCTTCTCTGGAAAAAAGTGAAGGGTCTTTCATAAGTTGTTGATTGGCCGTTTCTCTTTTTCCGATCCACATTTCATTAGGTCTTTCAGAACACCATTCAAAATTCGCCTTAGAACCAGCAATTTCAATGTTTAAACGGTTTTTACGGCCTGCATTGACTTGACTAACTGTAACAGAACCTTTGTTGCCGTTATCAAAACGTAACATCACGGTAGCATGATCTTCGGTATTGATGGGCACCTCGGCGTAATCTGATTCCTGTAGCATTTTACCTGAATAGGTTTCTATTGGTTTTAAAGGCTTCAATCTTGTTTTGTGAACGGTAGAGAAATCTGCCATCACTTCGGTTACTCTCAATCCTGTGACATATTCAGTCAAATCCAATAAGTGGGAGCCTATATCCGCTATTGCTCTGGAATCTCCGGACTTATCGGGTTCTAATCTCCAATTATAATCTGTATTGAGATAAAGCCAATCTTGAAGGTATGAGCCCATAATACTGTAAACATCTCCCAATTCGCCAGCCTCTCTCATGGTTTTCATTTGACGAACCATGGGATAATATCGAAGATTAAAGTGAACAGCATTGACCAAACCTTTTTCTTTGGCAAGCGAGACAAGTTCTTCGGCCTCTTCAATTTTTGTTGCTAAAGGTTTTTCACAAAGCACATGTTTTCCAGCTAACAAAACTGCTTTTGATTGCGGAAAGTGTAGAAAATTAGGAGTACAGATATGTACTATGTCAATGTCATTTTGCTGAAGCATCTCCTCAAAAGTGTAGGCATTTGGGATTCCTAAAAGTTCAGCCTTTTCTCTGGCCAGATCGATGTTCACCTCACACAAGGCAGTCACCTCAATATTTGGAAGCCTTCTTAATGCTTCAAGGTGTGCAGGACCTATAAAGCCTGTTCCTACTATGGCTACATTGATTTTTCGGTTCATTTGTTTTTTGGTTTGAAATATTATTTAAAGATAGAATCAAGATCCCTAATATAAAAAATACCCATACCAAAAATGGCTTTTGAAAGGATTAAAATGAAAAAAGGCCACTGTATTGCTACAGTAGGCCCTTCCACCAATTATGATTAAAAAATTGGTTTTTTATAAAGACTTTATCAAGTCTTTCAAATCTTTATTGAAATCAATCTAATACACGATTAAAAAAATTGCAATAAGTCCTGTTATCATTCCCATAATTTTCATACTTAAAGCTATAAAACTTTTAAATTCATGGGTTTTGGCCACTTCAACATTTTCAAATAACACTTCTCCTGATGGAGTTCTGTGATAAAACTCATAGATTTCAGTTTCAAATTTATTCTTATGAGAAATTACCAGGAAAAATGCCGAAAGAAAGATACTGATCATCACCAAATGATTCTTACCAAAGCCTATCTTTTCAAATGAATGTAATAAACCCTCAAAAGGAATAGGAAGAAAATGTGACGAAGCATATTCAGTACCTAATGAAGGAATAATTACTTCTTGAACACTATTATAACTATTCTTTAACTCCCCGATTTCAGATACATTCACAAAAGAATATTTTGCTGGAAAAGGGGCTAGAGTCTGAGCGGTTAAATTTTGAATTTGGAATAAAACAAAAACAATTACTGCTAATGTAAATATCCTCGTGATTAAATTTTTCATGCTATTATTGAGATTAGAGGGTGACTAAAATTCAATATTTTTGGGTGAATAACTGTATGAAAATAAGGTATAAATAATAGTATTTCAAAATTTATTACTAAAAAAAACTTATACTACAAAATATAATATATGAAATATTTTTTACTGTCTTCAAAAAAGTATTCAAATTACTTTCTTAGGTAATTTTCAAAGGTTTCATGTCTCTTGCATTTAAGAAATTACTTGAAACAGGTCATTCCAATTCCTTTATTTCAATGAAAAATAGTAAGAACTGTTTCTCTTTTATATACTGGACCGAAAAATTCAATGCACGGATATTTTGATAAAAAATCTCCTCTGATTTAGTCTCATATTTTTAGATATTTTTTTTTATGAGATGGCATCTAGAATTTTTTCGGACTTCATTTGTAAAATATAATTGCATTTAATGTTTTCACAATTTTTTATATTAATTTAAAGTTTATTTTTAAAATTATATGATGGATAAATTTGATATTATAGAATTTAAAGCTCTTGATGGTTTTCCATTGAATCTTTGGCATTTCAAGTCTGAAAAACCTACAGTCAAAGGGCCGGTATTATTGGTGCATGGAGCCGGGGTTCGGGCAAACATATTCAATGCTCCCACGGAAAAAAATATCATTCAAGCCTTATACGAAGACGGATATGATGTTTGGCTTGAAAACTGGAGAGCAAGTATAGATTTGGAACCAAATGAATGGGATTTGGATATTGTTGCCAGAAATGACCATCCTGCTGCAGTTCAAAAGATCGTAGAATTGACCGGACATAATGAATTCAAAGCCATTATACATTGTCAGGGCAGTACAAGTTTTATGATTTCTGTTTCTTTGGGATTGGTTCCTCAAGTGACGACCATCATAAGCAATGCAGTTTCCCTTCATCCAGTTGTACCCAAATGGTCAATCTTTAAGTTAAAGTTTTTGGTACCCATTGTCAACACTATGTTTGACTTCATCAATCCACAATGGGGTTTGGAAGCACCTGATTTCAAAACCAAAATGCTCAGAAAACTGGTCAAAGTGACCCATCCAGAAAAAGATACTTTAGTGGGGAAGTTCGTAAGCTTCACATACGGTTCTGGATTTCCTGCGCTATGGCTATTGAAAAACCTGAACGAGAAAACTAAAGAGTGGATTCAATATGAATTTGCAGATGTTCCTTTATCCTTTTTCAGGCATATCAGGTCCTGTATCAATACTGGTGTACTGGTTCCAAAAGATAAAAGTACCGACCAAACGTATGCGCCTGATAATTTTAAACCCAATGCTAGAATAGTTCTGTTCAGTGGGGTAAAAAACCTTTGTTTTCTCCCTGACAGTCAAAAAAATACTTTCGAATACTTAGAGAGGATGGACCCTGGCGTCCATCGGTTGTATCTATTGGAGGAGTATAGCCATTTAGATGTTTTTTTTGGCAAAAATTCTCATATAGATGTATTTCCGCTTATGGTTGATGAACTAAACAAGTCCTAAAATGAACAAACTATGCCTCCTAAAAGGATCAAACAATATGAGGGTAGATACGCCCTTGTAGACGGAATACCCTACCAAATGCCCGTCAGTGCGCGTAATTCCCCTGCGATAATGGCAGGCTTTACCTGTGACTGGGAAAAAGCCAACGCTTTGCTGCCTGGAAATGAAATCCATGCCATGAAGTTGCCAAATGGAAGAGCGGCACTTTTGATAACCGTTATTGACTATGTAGACACTAGCATCGGCAAATACATAGAATATAGCATTGCTATAGGTTGTACAAAAGGTCCCAAACCTGCCCCTCGAATTCTGAACTCCATGATGCTCAAAAAATATGGAACAGGTCAATATATCCTCGATTTGCCTGTAAGCTCAGAAGTATCTGTAAAGGGTGGCAAAGGAATTTGGGGTATGCCTAAGCACTTAGCAAATCTGGATTTTAAGATTTCTGAAAAAACTGTCAGTAGCCAATATGAAAAAGATGGACAGTTTGTGTTCAGAATTGAAATTGAGAGACCAAAAAGTCCTTCCATAAGATTGAAAGTCGGTGCTACTAATTATTGCAGGTTTAGAAATATGCTAATGGCTTCTTATATCTATTTTGATACCAAAGCCGGGGTAAATTTATTTGGAAAAGCTAAAGCCGACCTTTACGTAGGTGATCATCCCAATGTTTCTTTTCTAAGGGATATTGATATTAATCCCGATCCATTTTTCACAGTATTTATGCCCAAGACGTTGGGGATTTTGGATGATCATTTTGAAAGTTGGTTTATGACTTATGATGAGCCACCAAAGGAAATGCCCGAAGGACTGGAAAGTATCATTGAGCTTGGTCTTAGTGAGGATTGGTTACCAGACCCTTCCATCACTGATTATGAAAAATATAAAATCAAGTAATCCTTCATCTTTTAAATTCACCTCCACTATGAATCCTCTAAAACAAACAGTTGTAGACCTTAGTAATGCCTATATATTTTTCTGTGCATCCATTTATCTCGGGATGTTTTGGTCTTTGCATTTTTTCTGGTTTCCAAATTACCCTTCTACGCTAAACTTGGATAATTACTATGACGCGATCATTCCCCAAACAACACTAGCCACTAAATTCTTCTTTATTACCATTCCTATCATGGCAGTTTGTTTGGTCATCATGTTGATCAGTGAATGGAAAACCTCCCTCATGTGGGTCCCAATTGCCTGGATTCCGGGATTATTGGCACCGGTTATTATTCAACAGGCTTATATTGAAAGAATAAACAACCATTTTATAGATGGTGTTAGCGACGAGGCCACACTTCAGGAATTGCTGAATGAATGGATGTATCTCAATGATTTGAGGTGGGTCATTCTGACCATCATGTGGGGTATAACCATGTATTTTTTCATCGCAAAAGCAAAAAAGAAATAAAATCGCACCTTTATTCAATCCCATGAAAAAGAACTTAACACTCATCGTTATTGCCATATCTGTCATAACGATTATATCAGGGTTATCGCAGGTTTTTATGCCGGCATTTGTGTTGAAAGTAATTGGCGCGGAGGTTTTTCCTATTTCTAGTCACTTATTTGCCATAGTAGGGATGTTTATGGCTTTGTTTGGTAGTATGATGTTACATACAGTTTACAACACACATACAAGCTCAGTTGCGGTTTTCTGGTGTGCCATGCAAAAACTTGGTGCTTTTGTAGCTGTTAGTTTAGGAGTCCTTAACGGTTTGTTTTCATGGATGGCTTCCGGTGTGGCAATTTTTGATCTTTTCTCAGGCTTATTATTTCTATATTATATCAAAACACTCAACCCGAAATGAAAAAAGCCAGTTATTTTTTCTTTTTTACCTATATAGGACTTGTAGTTCTTGCAGGGGTTTGGGGAGCATTTATCTATCCATCTTGGGATTTTGAAATGATGTTCAATTTGAATTTAGTTCAATTACCGGATTTTGAACGGATCAATTTGTTGTCTCAGTATAGGTTTTTGAGAGCATTGGAATTGGGATTTGGGCTGTTTTCATTTTTGTTTGTGAAGGAAATTTTTTCTGATTTCAAATTCAACAGGGTTTTTTTGACCATCATGGGACTTGGAATTTTGGCGAGAATATTTTCTTGGGTATTTGATGGCAAACCAAGCTACCTGACCATGTTTTTCATGTTTTATGAAGCTATTGGTTGGATGGTAATTTTCAGTTTTTCTTATTCTAAAATTAAAAGAAAATGAAAATAGACGAACCTAAATCTCAAAAATTCAGGTCTTTAATTTTGGCGGGAGGTGGACTAAGAGTTGCCTATCAGGCAGGGGTATTGATGGCTTTGGAGGAAGAAGGAGTAGAATTTCAGCATATTGACGGAACCTCAGGAGGGATTTTCAATACTGCCATGTTGGCAAGTGGATTGCTGCCAAAGGAAATAGCCAAAAGGTGGAGATCATTAAAATTGACGGACTTTATATCAGGTAAAAAGGCGAGGAGTTATCTCAGACCTTTTAAAATGAAGGGCTTTGCAGATGCAGATAATATCAGGGCAAAGGTTTTTCCACACCTTGGAATAGACATCGGGAAAATCAATTCGAATAAAAGATTCAACGCTACATTCAATGTCTGTAATTTTTCAACCAAATCCATAGAAGCCATTTCTAATGAATTGGTCACAGAAGACCATTTAATAGCAGGAGTTTCCCTTCCGATTTTTATGCCCGCCATCCAAATAGGTGAATCCTGGTATACTGATGCAGTTTGGATCAAAGATGCAAATCTTATGGAAGGAGTTAATCAAGGAGCAGATGAGCTTTGGTTGGTTTGGGCAATAGGAAATAGTCCAACTTATCTTCAAGGTGCCTTCCATCAATATGTTCATATGATTGAGATGAGTGCAAGTGGGGGACTTTTGGAAGAATACAAGCAAATTGAACTAATCAAAAAAAGTGATTTAAATGAAATGGGAAATGATGATTCCCTAAGTTCTCCTAAGTTATTTGTCTTTAAATCTCCAATAGCATTACCTCTTGACCCAGATTTTTTCTTGAATAAAATCAATGCAAGGGAATTGATCAACATGGGATATGCCCAAGCAAAGAATTACCTTTTAAAAATGCCAATAGATGGAGAGAAGATGGATCATTCTGCCACAGCTAATTTAGAGCCCAATTATATTTATTGTTTTAGAGCAGTCTTTACCGGAGTTGTTGAATTGAATTCAAAATTTCAGTTAGTCAAGTTGGCTATATTTTTCAGATATGCTGAATTTCAGGATTTTAAGAGACTTGAACCTTATTTAAGTCTTATACTCAACAATGGATTAGAGGATATCCCAACATTCAACAGTCAAATTTCTAATACAAAGTTGGAAGAGGGAAATTTAATGAAAGTCCAAACAAATATTTTGATTGATTCAAGACACCACAAAATAGAATTTTCGACCCTTCTTACCACTCCATGGGAATTACTCCTTGGGTTAAGTTTTAAACAGATATCCTTTCAATTATACGATGAAAATGATAACTTAAAGGTCGATGTACCTCTTCATCAATCCATTATAGACCGATTTAAATCTGTATATTACAGTACCCTCACCACTGTTTTGCCAAGAAAGGGCGGTATCAAAAAATATATTTCAGTCATTAAAAACTTCATAGCTTATGAAATTTGAAAAAAAACCAATGGTAAACTGGTACGACCCCAAGCAATTGGCCTCTACCGGAATTAAAACCGTGGTATCTTCAGTTTTTGGAAACTTCGCTGATAGGAGAGAAATGCAGGCCGCACTTGATCCAGAAGTGGGTTATTTGGACTATTCTGATGGAGAGGATATCTGGATTGATTACATTTCAGATTTAGGGGATGGGTTTAATCCTACTTATACCATTGCTCACCTTCTTGCAAAAGATCATCTTGAAGTCAATGGTGAAAAAATTAAAAGGGGTAAAATATTGATTATGGGTGGTGATGAGGTTTATCCCACTCCGGAAATACATGAATATAGAAATAGATTGCAAGGACCGTATCATGCGGCTTTTCCTGGCAACAGAAGCGACCCCGATCCCCCTCATTTATTCGCAATTCCTGGTAACCATGACTGGTACGATGGGCTGACCAATTTTATAAAAGTCTTCCTTCAAAAAAGGTCAATGGGTAATTGGAGAACCCAACAGTCGAGAAGTTATTTCGCGTTAAAATTACCTCATAACTATTGGCTTTTAGGAATTGATATTCAATTGAATGCTGATATTGATATCCCCCAACTTAATTACTTCAAAAAAATTGCAAGAGATGATATACAAGCAAATGATAAAATCATTTTAGCAACTGCAGAACCCTCCTGGGTTTACAAGTCTTTTAGCCAAAAAAGCTCTGCACATGACCGGTTTAAATTTTTTATTGATAAGATCATTTTTGGCAAAACCCATTCTGAAGACCCGGAGTGTTTTTATGGCGGAAAAAACGAAAGTATTCAGGTAACTACCATTTTGACCGGAGACTTACACCATTACTCGCATTATGTAGAAGAAGGAATCATCAATAAAAAATGCCATTTGATCACCGCTGGTGGGGGCGGCGCTTTTATGCATACAACTCATACACTAAAAAAAGAAATTACTGCTTCGGAAGGATATAAAGCAACTTTGGTAGAACCAACTTTTCCTTCCAAAAGTGACTCCATACTGTTGGGCTATAAAAATTTACTTTTCCCTTTTTATAATGTAAGCATGCTTTTATTTTTTGGAATATTTCATCTTTTCACTACTTGGCTGCTTCAAGTGGGTACTAAAAGTGATCCTGCTACATTTATGCAAAAAGCAAAGGAAATCCCATTATTTGATGGTGGATTTGGGGATTACGTATCATTGATAGGCAGCAGCTTAAGCCATATTCCTTCCGTCTTGGCTCTGAATTTATTGTTATTTGGCGGTTTATTGGTTTTTACTGATGTCAAATCAGGTAAAGGCAATTGGAATTATATCGCAGGTGCAATACATGGACTACTTCATATTGTGAATTTATATTTTCTCATTTGGGTGTTTTCCAGATATAACTTATTGACGAGGGAGATGGAAATCGACAGCTTACAACAAATATTATGGTTTTCGGGAGAAATGATTGTTGTGGGAGGAATTTTGAGCGGTGTGCTTTTTGGATTGTATCTTCTTGTCAGCGGTAATTTTCTTAACAACCATATCACAGAGGCCTCTTCATCATTTTTAGGAGAGGATTATAAGAATTTTATAAGGTTACATTTGGATAGCAAGGCTTTAAAAATTTATCCAATTGGGGTAAAAAAAGTAGTAAAAAATTGGAAGGACGTGAATAAAGGCACAGGCAAGGACCCACATTTCAAAGGAGATGATATAAAATATGACCTTATTGAAGAAAACCCAATCACCATAGAACACTAAGCATATCATGAAAAAACTATCCAAATCTTTATCGGAACTGAAAAGCCATTATGATTTCATTGTAATTGGTTCAGGATATGGCGGTAGTATCGCCGCTTCAAGAATGTCACGCTTGGGCAAATCTGTTTGTCTTTTTGAAAAAGGAAAAGAATTTTTACCTGGTCAATTTCCAAAAACACTCAAAGAAGCAGCTTTGGAAATGAACATGAAAAAAAATAAAAATTCTGAATCAAGAAACGGTTTGTATGAATTCAATTTTGGTAATGGAATCAATGTTTTTAAAGGTTGTGGCCTTGGTGGAACATCACTTGTAAATGCAAATGTCTCCATCAAACCTGAACCTCGGGTAATGGAACAAAAAGAATGGCCAATAGCTATAAGAGAAAATCTGAATTCATTTGAAGAAGGCTTACAAAGGGCTTGGGAAATGCTTCAACCTAACCCTTATCCCGAAAATGAGAATGGGTATCCTGTTTTGAGAAAAACAGAAGCAATGCGTATTTCGGCAAATCGTATGGCTGAAGATTTTAAACTGCTCGATATCAATGTGACCTTTGAGAACAGGGAAGTCAACCATGTTGGAATCCAACAACCCAAATGTACCAATTGCGGTGATTGTGTTACGGGTTGTAATGTAGGTGCCAAGAATACTACGGCCATGAACTACCTTCCTGACGCTTTTAATCATGGGGCGGATATTTTTACCGAGATCAATGTCAGGCATGTGGAGAAATCAAATGGAGCTTGGAAAGTCTTTTTCAATCCTTTGAATACCGGAAGAGAAGTCTTTGACGCACCTGAAATGTTTGTGTATGCCGATAATGTGATTTTGAGTGCCGGTTCCTTAGGTTCTACCGAAATCCTTTTCCGTTCATCACAAAAAGGATTGAAAGTTTCATCAATGTTGGGAAAAAGATTTACAGGCAATGGTGATGCGTTGGGATTTGGATACAATAATGATGTTCCAATAAATAGTATTGGACTTGGGAAGAGAGGAAATGATCAAGTTTCTGAGGTTGGCCCTTGTATCACTTCAGTGATTGATATGCGGAATGGGTCAGTATTGGAAAACGGTATGACTTTGGAAGAAGGCACAGTACCCGGACCCATTAGAGGAATTATGCCTGGTACTTTACTGACATTTTCAAGATTGTTCGGTTTGAATAGAGATAGAATTTTTTCAGATAATTTTTTCAAAAGAAAATGGAGGGAAATAGTCAGCATGGTCCGCGGTCCTTTTTATGGTGCCATCAACCATACACAAATTTATCTGGTGATGACTCATGATGATGGGAATGGTGAAATGGTTTTTGAAAATGATCAACTTCAAATCAATTGGAAAGGAGTAGGGAAGCAGGAAATATTCAAGAAAGTGGAAGATAAACTATTGAGTGCCACCCGAGCTTTGGGAGGAACCCAAGTACCCAATCCAACATGGAACAAACGGATGGATTATGATTTGGTGACCGTTCACCCTCTTGGAGGCTGTGGCATGGCAGATCATGCAGGGCTCGGAGTTACGGATCACAAAGGTCAGGTTTTTTCAGGAAGCTCAGGAACCGACCTTCATGACGGATTATATGTAATGGATGGTGCTGTGATCCCAAGACCTGTTGGCACCAATCCTTTATTGACCATCAGTGCATTGGCCGAAAGGAGCTGCAAGGTGATAGCAGAAGAATTGGGAACAGATTTGGATTATGGATTTAATGTCCATCCTGAGAAAGACTCAAGTCCCATCATAAAGCCAGGTGTTCAGTTTACGGAAACTATGAAAGGATATTTTTCATTGGAAGAAACCGAAGATTATGAAAAAGGATTTGAAAAGGGGCAAAATTCCAAATCACCATTTGAATTTACCCTGACCATAAGATCTGAGGATGTTGAAACTTTTGTGGGAGTTTCTACCCATGAAGCTGGAATGTACGGGACTATGTTGGCGCCTGCGCTTTCATCAGAACCCCTTGCAGCCATTCAGGGCACGTTCAATCTTTTTATTGAAAACAGTCAGGATCCTGAAAGGAAAAAAATGCTGTATAATGCTGTTCTATTAAGCAAAGAAGGTAAAAAATATTTTTTCAGAGGATTCAAGGATGTTTACAATAATAAAGGATTTGATGTATGGAAAGATACGACAACCTTATTCATCACTGTTTTTGAAGGAGAATCTGCGGATGGAAAGATATTAGGTAAAGGAAAACTGATTATCCAACCCGCAGATTTTGCCAAACAACTGACAACCATGAAGGCATTGAATACTTCCAATAAAATTCAGTCTTTGAAGGCGATTAGCACTTTTGGAAAATTCTTTGGAGGAAATGTGTTTGAAACTTATTTCAAAAAGCTTGGAAAAAGAGAATAGACACCATCATTTTACAGATTCCCGAAAGGAGGTCAGCCATTTTGGTTCAGACTTCCTTTGTTCAAACTTCTTTCTGACCCAACTGTTGGCCCGCTCCAATGTTCCTTGAGTTTGATATTCAGATCTTGCATTTACCAAGAGTTCAATAAAAGAGGTCATTTCCTGATCCTGTTCCGGATTTGATAATTTAGGTGAATCCTGAATGAAATTTGTGAATTTTCTTGAATCTGCTATCAAAATATATTTGTTACCAAAATTCAATGCTCCATTCTCCCTCAGCTTTGCTCTGATATTTGGTTCTATCCAATCATTAAATTCTTCCGGTATCAAATGCATTACGTGTCCATGGTCAATCTGGTAAAGATGCCAAAACTTAAGATCAGAAGGGTTTGGCTCAGTCAGTTTTACGTCCCTAATTTCTTTGTTATTGATAAAATTCATGATGATTTTACTGTTGTATTGATATGGATACAAAAGGCTGAATAAAGTATCTCTGGCATCTATCGGATTTTGAATCTGGTTCAAAACCAATTCCACTTCATTGATCTTTTTACTGTTCAATACTTTATTCGTAGCCAAATAAGAGGAATCTACCTCACTGATATTTTTTGTAACACTTTCCAATTCCCCAATTATCAGATTTTTATCCATCAAAAATGAAATGGCAGCATTGAAATCAGAAATATATTCACCGGGACTGTCATACCAGAAATATATTGGATAGGGGATGTGCTTATTGAAATAATCTATTCTATCAATTAGCTCCCAATCAATCCGAAGTGAATCCAAAAGTCCGATTTCATCTTTATCCAGAATTCCATCGACGGCTATTGCCAAAATTTGTTTTGAAAAATATCCATAATTCAGGTCCATTCCCATTATGGAAATATTCCTAAGATTTTTGATGACAAAAGCAATATTATTTTCCTTTTGAAACAAAGACTGCCTTATCCTTGGATCAACTTTAGCTGAATCCATTAATGATTTTATCAGGTCAAACTCCTGCTGCAGCAATGAATCCAAGAGAACAACATCAAATCGACTTACAGCCTGTTCCTTTTCTATTCTGTTGGCAATTTGGATGATTCGGTCATTGTGAAAAACAACTTTTTTTATTTCCTTTCCTGTAATCAGTGTAAATAGGCTTTTAAGCGTCTCAGAAGCTTGGTCTTCGGCTTTTTGGAGAATGTTAGCCCTGTGGGCAAATGCAAGGAGTTTTTCCACACAATACTCTTTGACAAGTTTGGCATCTTTGAAATCTACCCTACCATTGTCATCCAATATTTCGAATCCCGGAATACCTTTTTCAGGAATAAACCAAGGATTGATATCTGCATTTAGAATTTGTGGCGTAAGACCCATGATATGGATTTCACCACGGCTTTCATGGATAATGACAGAAGATTCTTTCAATTCAGAAAAATCAAAACCTGCTTTTACCCAACCTCGGCCAACCATCGCTAATTTTTTGCGGGTTTCACTTTTACTTAACTCAGCTGTTTTGTTCTGATAATAAAACTGCATAAAGTCCTCAAGATCAATGGTTTCGTTTGGACTGGGAAGTTCATTATAAATCATAAATAAAGCCTCTTCTCTGTGCCTCGGATTTGGCTCCCATTTGATATTTCTAGGTCTCCTACTTTTGAGCCTATAGATGTATTCCAACATGTCATCATAAAGAGGATCTGCAACGATATCATTCATATAGCCATGATAGTTGATCTTATCGCTGATATTCCGGCTATTGACATCATACCTTAATACTCTTCTCCACCCACTTATAGGAGTCATCTTTTTATATTCCTCATCTTTTTCAGAATTGGGTAAGTCTTGGAAAGATTTTAAGTTTCCTAAAGCCGATTTAATGTCTTTGAACAAAGTGATGGCATTGTTACTGATATTTTCATCTTCTATCAAATCCAATCTGGCCTCATCTATGGAGGCAATAACTTCACCATAATATTCAGCGGTTATCAATTGGCCTATCTGATTGACTTCTGCCACCATATTGGCAGTATCCTTTAATTTAGCTTCTCCTCCAAAAATCCCAAATGGATTCCAAATGAAAACAAGTACCACCACAGCCAAAACAATGACTATATCAAGTAAGAATTTCCAATTTCTGAGAAGCCATCCTATCATTGTTCCACCAGGTTTTCAGGGTTTACCAATAGATTGACCTTGGAAATAATCAGATCATCATTTTCAAAATTGATGTAGATTTCTTTATATCCCAAAGAGCCCAAAAGTACATTGAACAATTGTCTAGTATGGTTTTGGGTAGTCTTGACGATACCCATGTATTGCAGGTTTTCCCTTATATCAAGTTCTGCAAGACGGAAAAATTCCTCTTGATCTCTGATATTAATTTTGTTGAGAAATATTCTGGGATTAGAAATCAAAGAATCTTCGACAAAACTTGCAGGAGGATAAGAAAAATTGATCACTTCTATGGAAGGAAGCATTAAGTGGATTTTGTCACCATCTATCCTGATGTCACTTTCTCTTATTTTACTCAAATCTATTCCGGCTTTGACCTTTGCTTGGGAATATGCCATAAAGCTGGCTTCATTGATTTTGAAAAAGGCAAGCCGTTTGGTTTTGGTGCCAAAAACAATTTTATCGATCACAAATTCGGTAGTGGCCAGATCTGATGCATTTTGGATTTTGCCAACAATAAGCGCCCTGTCATTATTTTTGCAGGAGGAGACCAACACTGCCAAAATTAACAGCACAGGAGCGTAATAAAAATAATTTGTAAATGAGCTTTGGGCTTTCATCACTGAAGTAGTTTCCTGTGTTTTTCGTATGCTGCCTGCAATCTTATATCATATTTATTTGCTTTATAACCGCTACCGTTATAACCATGAGCAAAGTTTGCCCAATTATAATTGCCATTACTGTTTTCATTTTCTGAAATGAAATTTATCAAAGGCGTACCTTTAAATTTTTTGGTCATGATGAATGCCATAAAATCCAAGAAGTGGTATTTTTCATGCTCATGTTGCTTTTCCTCAAATTCAATCCAAGATTTATATTGATCTTCACCTTCACCGATTCTGGATTTAATATTATGATCCAGGTTTTCTCCCAATATCTGGAACAAGCCCCATGAAGCCGAATAGACTGCCAATTTTGGATCAATCTTTTTGGCTCTTTCCAGTCTTTCATATTCTCCAATTCCACCTTTATAAAATTCTCTCGTCCATGATTTATAAAGAATATCCTTATTTGGTTTTTGTAGTTTTTCCAATTCATCCTCCGACATCCCCTTATTTTTAAGCAGTCTCCAAAAGAGGTGTCCTTCAAAAAGTATTTTGGCATCACCATTTTTTAGATGACCACGTCCTGAAGATTCGACTTCGATAACAGCTTTGACCACAGAGAGTGATAGGATAAGGTCTTTACTCTCAGCAAGTTTTTCCAGTGAATCCATGAGTTGATCATCATTAAGGATTTTGCCGTTGACATTATCCTTGATCTGCACAAACCCAAATGTATTTACAGATTCGTCTGGTTCAGGGCTGGTTTTGATGAGATTGTTTTTAAGTTCTGTAAATGAGGAAGGAGTTGGTTCTTCTTTTTGGGTTGAAAGTCCAAACTCCCTGTCATCTTCAAAAAATGCCCTATCATCCTCTGATAAAGAATCATCGAAACCTATTGTTGTTGGAGGAATTCCATCCGTATTTGAAGTATTGGATTGGGTTCTAATTATTGATGGATCCTGATTAGTGCTAGATTGATTTGGATTTCTCCACCTATCCCTAAAATATTTGAGTGACCTGTCACCAAAATAAAAAGCAATCATCATCAAAAATGCCGTTTCAAAAAATTCAAATTGTTGGATCCTTAATTGCATCATTTCAGGATTGATTTCCTCAGTACCCATACTTGCAACCAAAAGAGAGATCCCTCCAAACAATAAAGTAAAAGCAATCATGCCCCTTACAGTTCCTGGAGGAAGGCCGAAGGTCTGACTTCGGTAGGGGTTGTACTTAGGTTCACGAATCTGGAAATCCGGATTTTCAAGTTCCAAATTCCTCCCCTGTCTTTTGGCTTCTGCTATTTCAGCCCATTCTCCATCAGTAATTCCAAAATTTATATTGTAATGATAAACTGACCAAACAAAATATATCATAAAAACAGCCAGCCATGATACCAGCATCAACAATCCAACAATGGCAAAAATATTCTTTTGTTCTAAATACATTAAAACACTGTAAGTAATCGAAATTGAAACCAAAAGTATGGCGAAAATTATCGTTCCTTTAAAAAAGACATCATGGTATTTATTGACATAATAAGAGTTCCTAACATCCTTTTCTTTGAAATAGCTGATTACTACCCAATAAATTAATCCAAGGGCAATGATTGAGGGAAGGGTCCAGGCCAAAACATTTTGGTCTTCCTGAAAAAAATGCCTAAGGAAAAATCCTACGATAATGGTCAAAATCACTGTTGCAGCAATTTTTATCCACAATTGGTAAAAGCTGTTGTTCAATTCTTTCATAGTGATGTCAGTTTACTTCGATCAAACCAATCTTCGTTGAGTATTTGAATATTTACATGTTCATTGGAATCGAGAAGAGCGGCTATAATTTTATAAAATCTTTGGTAAGCATCTCTTGAATTCCGAAGGGATTTACGGCTTGTGCCTGCGGTTACTCCGTCAGCTATTAAGATGCAACCTTCTGTATTTTCATGATAATTGCCCACATGGATATAAATACCTTCAAATTCAGGAACATTTCTTAGGTGAAGGTGTCTAGTAAACCATGGTTGGAAATCTCTTAAGTAATCTCTGGTTATCCTTGAGTGGGCTGGATCAACAGGACTGTAACCAATGTTGTAAATGCCAGCGGATATTCTTGTTTTTCCCCTCACTTTTTCGTCTTGATGGGTATCCTCCAGGGTATAAGCAAAAAATTTATTTCTAAGAAAAATAAGTCCTAATGTCGTTTCTCCATCATCTATATATCGCAAAACTGTCAGTGTACATTTTCCCAGAAGAGTTCCTTCTTCTATTTTAGACTGCTGAAGCTTTATTTCAAGATCTTTTATTTTCTGATTTAAGGCTGAAATTTCTTTGGTTTTTTGCTCAATGACTTGAGAATCGTTGTTTTTATCAACATGTGGTAGGGGAAAACCATCAGTTTTACTTTCTTTTGAACCCGAAAAAGCCCCAGCGATTTTCTTAAATCCATTTTCCACCAAGACAACCACATACCCAATAAAACCTATAACATACAACCATGCCTTGCCAAATAGATTTGGATTGGTGAACAGTACCAATACAATGATGGCAACCAGCGCAATAATTAAAAGTGCAGCAAATTTTTTCATTTTGCTTTTTAAAGATAAAATGTTTCCAAATATGGTAGAGGTAATAAAAAGAAACTATATAAGGTTAAAATTTAAATATTAACGAGCTAATAATCAAGAAAATGGAAACTTAACTTTAGATAAATTTCAAAACGGGTTTTGTACTAGCTTATGAAAAATTCTAAATATTAAGCTTTATAAAAAACCTTTTATTCCATTCAAGGAAACAATTTTATACTTTATCAAATTCCTTTAATAATAGTATGCTATCGAACTAGAAAGGACACACATATTCATTAAATTTAAAAATTCACCATTAAAATAAGACAAATGGCAAATTTCAAACTTCGAATTAATGGCCAAGAGCATCAAGTGGATGTCGATGATGACACACCTTTACTTTGGGTTTTAAGGGACCACTTGGGTCTTGTAGGTACCAAATATTCCTGCGGGATCGCCCAATGCGGTGCTTGTATGGTCCATCTGAATGATGAGGCAGTATATTCCTGTACTTTACCAGTTTCCAGTGTTGGATCAGATAAAATAACTACGATTGAAGGTTTATCAGAAAATGGAGACCATCCTGTGCAAAAAGCATGGGCCGATGTTGATGTGGCGCAATGTGGCTATTGCCAGACAGGCCAAATTATGACAGCATCTGCTTTCCTGAAAAAAAATCCCAATCCTTCTTTGGAAGAAATAGAGAATGTGATGAACAGGAATCTATGCAGATGTGGTACTTACCACAAAATTAGAGAAGCAGTAGCAATGGCAGCAAAACTTAAATAATCATGGCAAATCTAACAAAAACAAATAGGAGAGACTTCCTTAAAATTGCTGGAACTACAGCGGGAGGTTTATTTATCGGTTTCAATTGGGCAAGCTGTGATTCACCCAAAATCCAGGTACTCTCTGATGAGGAAGTGCTTTCGCAAGTTCATGATTTCAATGCCTATCTATCCATTTCTCCAACAGGTGATGTGGTTATATATTCACCCAACCCCGAGTTAGGTCAAAATATCATCACTTCATTTCCGATGATTGTTGCTGAAGAACTTGATGCAGATTGGAGCAAAGTAAGGGTATTTCAAGCAGCTTTGGACAATGAAAAATATGACCGACAGGTTACTGGAGGATCCGGAGCTATGCCACATTCATGGGATAGGTTGAGGAAAGCCGGTGCGACTGCCAGACATCTTTTAGTAGCTGCAGCCGCTGAAAAGCTTGGAGTTCCTGCCTCTGAATTGACTACTGAAAACGGACAGATATTTCACAACGGAACCAAAAAATTCTCTTATGGAGAAATGGTCACAGATGCATCAAAACTGACAGCTCCTGATGAAGTAACTTTAAAGGATCCTAAAGATTTTAAAATTATAGGAACTCCTATAAAAAATGTAAAAGGGAAAGAACTTTATACAGGCCAACCTTTATTTGGTCTGGATTTTTATAGAGAGGGCATGGTCAATGCGATGGTTACCAGGCCTCCTTTCGGTATGAAAATTAAATCAGTGGATGATTCTGCTGCACGTTCTGTTGCTGGGGTTTCAGATGTAATTGTATTCAAAAACAATGTAGCTGTAATAGGAGAGACCACCTGGCCGCTGATGAAAGCGAAAAACAAATTAAGAATAGAATATGAGCCTGATGGAACCATAGAAAGTAGTTTTGATCATGATCGCATATTCAAAGAACTGCTCGAAAGTAAAAATGCCAAGGTCATGCGTAAGGACGGTGATGTGGAGTCGGCATTCAAGAATGCCGCCCAAGTAGTCACCAGTGAGTACCAATGTCCATTTTTATCGCATTCTCCCATGGAGCCACAGAATTTCTTTGCACATGTAAAAGGTGATAAAGCAGAACTCGTCGGCCCCACTCAAACACCGGACAGGGCAAGAATGGAGACTGCAAAATTGCTTGACATTCCAGTGGAAAATATCACAGTTGAATTAACCAGACTAGGAGGCGGTTTTGGTAGGAGACTGGCAGCTGATTTTGTGGTAGAAGCAGTAGAATTATCAAAAATACTAGATAAGCCTGTAAAGGTAACCTGGAGTCGCGAGGATGATATAACTGGCGGTGCATACAGACCCGCAGTAAGATATAGATTCCAAGCAGCTTTGGACGATCAGGGAAATATGATTGGATATAAACTCCGAGGTGTTGGCATCAATGCAGGTAATTCCACAAGGGAAAATAACTTCCCTTCTGGTTCGGTTGAAAATCTCCTGATAGAAAACGTGGAGCATAAATCCACCATCACCACAAATGCATGGAGAGCTCCTATTACAAATTTCTTGGCCTATGCAGAGCAATCATTTTTGGATGAAGTGGCTTTGGCAGGCAAAAAAGACCCTGTAAAATTGAGATTGGATCTCTTAGATAGGGCCAAAAACAATCCTGTTGGTGAAATTCATTATGATATAGATAGAATGCGCGGGGTTATCCAAACAGCTGCAGACAAATCCAATTGGGGTAAAAATAAAGAGGTAATGCAGGGATTTAGTGTGTATTTCTCGCATAGGTCCTACGTTGCCCAAGTTGCTAATATAGAAATGGAAAATGGCCAGCCTGTCTTGAAAAAAATCACTGCTGTCACCGATTGTGGCACAGTAGTCCATCCAACAGGAGCAAACCAACAAGTAAGAGGAGGAATCGTGGATGGAATGGGTCACGCCATGTTTACCAATATGACTTTCGAAAATGGTCTTCCAAGGCAAAGAAATTTTGATACCTATAGGTTGATTAGAATGAAAGAGGTACCAGAAGTGGATGTTCACTTTGTAGACAGTGGTTTTTCACCTACTGGTTTGGGAGAGCCTGCTCTACCTCCAACAGGTGGTGCAATCGCCAATGCAATATTTGCAGCAACAGGGCGAAGGATCAGAACTCAACCATTTATTGAACAAAAAGAGTTCTCAGACATCAAATTACAGATCAAGAGAACTTAGATTATCGGACCTTCCCAGTGGTTTTGCTATTGGGAAGGTTTTTTTTTGAGACATTATATTTGAGACATTAGACTTGAGATGACTTTCTCGTCAAGGTTGAGTTATGAAACCAAACTCATTTTCTTCAATAAACTTTTATCCTGTTTAAAATTTTGAGTATGTTTTTGAGATCATTGAGGTTGTACCTCAGAATTAAGTTGTTGTAGGTGTAAAATTTCATGCTTCACAATTATGTTTCTTCATGTTTTTAAAATATCTGCAAAAAAAAATGCTTTTCTGATTTAGAGTTGATTTTAGTCTAATATCTAATGTCTTACGGCTTCTTCAAATCTCATCCATTTCCCTCTCCGGCCAATATGGCCCTATTAGAATAAGTTCCTTTGAATCCAGGTCAATTTCAAACTGGATTTTCATTTTTTCTTTGTTTTGCTCATGGATGTTGAGGCAGGCATTATAAAATATCAATTCAAAATCAACAAGGAAATCGCCACTGTATTCCTTCACAAAGTTAATAGGTCCATATAATTGAACTCCCTCTGTTATAGCACCATCTTTTTTATAATAATAAGAAAGAAAAATCCCCATATCCTTTTGGTTTTCAAGAAGGAGTTCCTTCATAACGTCTTTAAGACTTCTATCATCATCAGATGTTGAAATATCAAATTTCCAAGTTTCATGCATATTCAAAATTAGTTAATTTAGTCGTAATTCGTTAAATATTTTGCTTGAATAAGCCAAAGGTTTTACATTGGGAAATACATGAAATACCCTATTTATTTAGACTACAATTCAACGACTCCCTGTGATAAGGAAGTAATAGAAGCCATGATGCCTTGGTTTGGTCACCATTTTGGCAATGCAGCGAGCAAGAGTCATCCTTATGGTTGGATGGCAGAAGATGCAGTGGAGACTTCTAGGGAGCATATTGCCAATCTTATAGGTGCCAAAACAAAGGAAATCGTTTTTACATCCGGAGCCACCGAGTCCATTAACCTGGCATTGAAAGGTATTTTCGAATTTTATCAGGGACATAAACAACATTATATCACCTGCAAAACAGAGCACAAAGCAGTTTTGGATACTTTCAGGTATTTGGAGTCAAAAGGTGCAGAAGTGACTTACCTTTCTGTTAATAAATTTGGTGAGATAGATTTGGATGGTTTAAAATCTGAAATTCTTCCTCATACCAAAATGCTTGCTTTCATGTGGGCAAACAATGAAACAGGTTTACTTCATCCCATGACAGAATTGATGAAAATAGCCGAGGAGCGTGACCTTATACTTTTTACTGATGCAGTTCAAGCGGCAGGTAAGATTCCGATTTTGACTAAAGGAATACATTTAATGGCTATCTCTGCCCACAAGATGTATGGACCAAAAGGAGTTGGGGCTCTTTACATCCGACACAACCATCATTTACCCAAACCATTGGCATTGATTGAAGGGGGAGGACATGAGAAGGGTTTTAGAAGTGGAACTTTGAATGTACCCGGGATTGTAGGCTTTGGAAAAGCTGCACAATTAAGGTTTAATGATTTGAATGAAAATGCAGAAAAGTTGGGATTCATAAGAGATAAACTGGAAAAAAGATTATTAAGTATAAAAGGAGCTTTTTTAAACGGAAGTCAGACCAAAAGACTTTCCCATGTCAGCAATATCGCATTTTCAGGTGTAGAAGGGGAAGAATTGCTCAGAAGAGTCAATAAAGAAATAGCGGTTAGCTCAGGATCAGCGTGTACCAGTATTTTACCCAAGCCTTCTCATGTTTTGGCTGCTATGGGTCTTGAATCCGATTTGGGAAGGGCCTCCATTAGATTCAGTTTGGGGAAAGATACTTCTGAAAAGGATATTGAGTATGCCGCTTACTACATTGAGAAAGTAATAAAAGCACTTAGAGGTCTCTAACTACCTTTCTTTAATTTCTCATAATCCTCCAGCGTATCAATATCAATGGCAGCATCAGGAAAATCAACTATTGCCAAATCGCCAGAATGCTTATAAAGTACTTTTTTAGCTCCTTCTGAACCTTTTAGGTCATATAACTCAGAAAAGTATATACTTGAAAAGAGAACTGGCACGCCAGATATTCCATTGTAGTGGCTAGCAATAATCCCTTTTCCGGTTTCAGTTTGCTTATTGATCAAATTGTTGAGGAGTTCAGAATCAACAAAAGGTTGATCGCAAAGCATTAAGATTACCTGATCTGGAGCAAGTTTTTTTTCTAAAAAGTCCAAACCTTTTTGCATGCCAGAAGCCATACCTTTTTCCCAATCATGATTGATAATTATGTCAACATTTGTGTTCTGGACTACTTTTGTTATTGATTCGAAGTTGGCACCAAGGATTAAAACACAAGCATGGGCGCTGCTCCAAAGAGCCGTCTCTATTGCCTTAATGATCAAAGTTTTTCCTTTATATAAAAGTAATTGCTTTGGCTGACCAAGTCGGGAAGAGCTCCCTGCTGCTAGAATAATGATTCCTGTTTTGAGAGATTTCATAATTCTTCTTCATGTATTGGACCAGACTTGTCTCTCAGAAAAAATGGTTTCTTATTATTTAGCACTGCTTTAATCTCAGCAAGAACAGATAAAGCGATTTCCTCAGAACCTTCAGCTCCGAGGTTTAATCCTGTCGGTGCATATATATTTTCTGTGGAAATCTTGATTCCTTTTTCTGATAACCTGGAAATAAGTTTTTCGGTCTTTTTCTTTGGCCCTAAAATTCCCACATAGGGTAAGTTATACGAAATTAGGTGACCTAATACCTCCAATTCATATTCAAAATTATGCGTCATCAGCAAAGCCACCGAATTGGAATCAGGTTGAAGATGCTGAACCACTTCTGAAGGAGATCCAGTTATAATTGTGGATGCATCCGGAAATCTTTCTTTGGTAGCGTGGTTTTTTCTTCCATCTATCAATTGAATCTGCCATCCTAATATTGCTGCCATTTTTGCCAATGGAATTGTGTCATTACCCGCACCAAAAAGGAAAATTTGCACAGGTGGTTTGATACTTTCATAAAATACAAAAACATCATCATGTTCAGAATAATTGATTATTATATTTGACTGTTTATCAATATTATATGTTAATTCATCATGAATTTGATTTAATAATCCATTTTCTATTTTTTCTAGGGAACCATGTATGATTTTCCCTTTTTTCAGAATTTTTGTACCTATTTGTTCAGACCGGGAATTCTTTAAAGAAAAAATAGTGACCAAATTACTCGATTGTCTTTCGCTTAAAGCTGTTTTTAATAATTCAACAGGATTTTCTTTGTCATTAATATCGATCGGTTCTATCAAAACCTGAATGATACCGTTGCATCCTAAGCCCACACCAAATTTCTGATCATCCTCATCAGTGGTATCGTAGGTTACCACCATAGATCGTTGCTGAAAAATGACCGACTGCGCTTTTCTTAAAGCATCACCTTCAAGGCAGCCCCCACTAATTGCACCTGTAAGTTCTCCGTCTTCTGTAACCAACATCCTAGCTCCGGGTCTTCTGTAGGCAGAACCATCCACTTTGACCACAGTTGCTAAGGCTGTACTTTGATTTCTAGTTTTGCTTTTTTCGTATCCTTGGATGATTTGTTGGAGTTCTTTCATGGATTTTTTGAGATTTAAATATATCAACTAAGCTAAAAAAACCAGTGAAAAGATACTATTTATATTTATAGTGGGCTGAGGTTTTTATTTAGATATTTACTTAGACTGTTTAAATCAAATACTTTTAACATAAATTAGGGAATGCACAGAATTTCATGGTATTTTTGCAATTCATCCATTACATTTTTGGATGTTGATCCAAAATGTAAGAGATTAGAAGTATAAATTTTTTAGATAAAAAAATGTTTAATTAGATAAATTACTGAATGTCAAAATCAAGAGAAACCTTCAATAAAAAGGAAAAAGAAAAATTAAGACTTAAAAAGAAAAAGGAAAAGGAAGAAAAGAAAGAGGCACGTAAATCCAATGAAACTGCCGACTATGAAGATATGATCGCCTATGTAGATGAGGATGGCAATATCACTTCAACTCCACCTGACCCTACCAAAAAGAAAAAGATTGACGTTGAAAGTATTCAGATCGGTACTTCAAAGCAAGTAGAGGGTGAAGATGAAGGTCTTCCCAAAACAGGTAAAGTGACATTTTTTAATGACTCAAAAGGCTATGGCTTCATCAAAGACGATCAGACCCAAGAAAGTCTATTTGTTCACTTCAAGGCCTGTATTGACCCAATCAAAGAAAATGACAAGGTAACTTATGAAACCGAAAAAACACCTAAAGGCCTGAGCGCTATTGAGGTGAAATTGGTGAAGTAATAAATTATCTGTTAACAAAAGGACATTTTTATTTAGGATTTTAGGAAAAGGTCAGGCCTTTTCCTAAAATTTTATTTTATATAACATGAAAATTGCAAGTCTTTC
>NZ_JBGSXS010000183.1:0-3937 GCF_041751335.1 Aquiflexum sp. | reverse complement strand
ATCCTTCAAAACACCGACAACCTCCAAGATTGCTTCATCTTCAGCTCCCATGTTTTTGATAATCTTTTGACCAATTGCATTCTCAGAAATTCCCAAATCCTTAGCTGCCCGCTCGTTGATCAAAACTTTATGTTTATCAGCTCCCGAAATATCAGTAAAATTTCTTCCCTCTTTGATTTCCAATTTCAGTGTAGAAACAAATTCATTATCAGCTTCATACCAATTCATTCCATTGTCCGAATTGATTTCAGGAAGGTTGAAATTCCTCATATGAAAACTTCCGGGAAGGGGGATACCTGTCGAAAAACTGAGTGACTCGATCATCGAATTGGAGGCAAATCTCCTTTTGAAATCTTCCCTTTCTTTGTTTTTGATTTCACCATCATTGTGGATAATCAGCAGCTGCTCTCGGTCAAATCCTACATTCGTATGTTGGATAAAGCTGAGCTGCCGCTGTACCACCAAGGCACCGATAATCAAAATCAGTGAAATGCTAAACTGAAAAACCACCAATCCACTCCTCAGCCCAATTGTATTTTTTCCTTGTGCCTGAACTCCTTTGATTACCTTAAGTGGTTTGAAAGAAGAAAGGTAAAAGGCTGGGTAAAAACCTGCCATCACAGTCAGCAAAAGAATTAAAATTGGAACAACCCTCCAAATCCAGGAATACTGAAATATATTGAACTGAATCTCTTTGCCGCTTATTTGGTTGAAAGTACCATTGAGCAGTTCCACTAATACCAATGACAAACCTGTACTGATCAAAACAAGCATAAATGCCTCAGTCATAAATTGGCCTACCAACTGGAATTTCTTAGACCCCATCACTTTTCGTACCCCAACTTCCATGGATCTTTTTGCTCCTTTAGCAGTGGACAGATTCATGAAATTGATACATGCCAAAAGCAAGATGATCACTGCGACAGCTGAAAATATATTGACATAACTTTGGTAGCTATTTGCTTCATGCTCTCTGAGTAATTGAGAATTGAGGTGGATATCCTGAACAGCTTGAAGTCCAAAAAAGAAATCTGTCGATTCCTGTTCACCGGAAAGCCGGGGCGCTAAATGGTTTGAAACCATCTGTTTTAGTTTTCGGTCAACGGTAGATAAGTCATTTTTTTGAATCTTAACATAGGTATGCAGAATTGACCACATCCAATTGTCCATCAGGAAAATTTCCCGGTGCATATTAAGATCATATACAAGCATATCAAAATGAAAATGGGATTGGGCAGGAAGATCTCTTAGCACCGCACCGATCATGACCAAGTCCGTAGAACCACTTCCGATTAGCAAATTCTTTCCTACCACTTCCCTGATTGGAACTTCTCCAAAATATCTTTTAGCTGTTGATTCGGTGATGATTACACTTTTGCCACTTTCGAGGGAATTAGGATTGCCTGACAAAACCTCAAAGTCAAAAACCTCAAAGAAATTTGGCTCTGCATAAAAAACCGAAGCCTCCCTAAAAACCTGATCAGCATTTGATCCGGTTTCAGGCTGTACTGTAAAATCATTCCATCTCAATAATCTTGTGACAGCTTCAACTTCCGGGATATCCTCTTTTAATCTTTGCCCCAATGGAGGTGGTGCGGTGGCATATTGGGAACCCTCACCTGTCCCCCAATGTGAAGTGATCCGGTAAATATTTTCAGAATTGGAATAAAAACGGTCATAGCTTTTCTCATCCACGATATAAAAAAGTATCATCAAAAAACCAGCAATGCCGATTGTCAAACCTGAGATATTCAAAATTGAATACATCCTGTTTTTGTTTAGGACCCGCCAAGCGATTTTAAAGTGGTTTTTTAACATGACTAAAGTTTATACCATTACTAAATTATTCCGAACTTAAGGAATGAACAGGATTGTTGCTTGCCGCTTTGAAAGCCTGAAAACTGACTGTAATCAAAGCAATCACCAAGACAAAACCTGCTGCTCCTGCAAAAATCCACCAGCTAAGATTTGTTTTGTATGCATAATCCTGAAGCCAGAAATTTGACAGGAACCATGCCAAGGGAATCATAACCAAAATCGAAATCAGAACAAGTAAAACGAAGTCTTTTACGATCAAATATAAAATCGAATTGATAGAGGCTCCCAAGACCTTTCTCACTCCAATTTCTTTTTTCCGGTTTTCAACAGTAAAAGCCGCCAACCCAAACAATCCCAAACAGGAAAGGAAAACAGCAACTACCCCAAAATATTTTGCAAGCTTGGAAACACGTTTCTCCTGAAGATATAGGGATTGAAAATCTTCATCCATAAAGCTGAAATTCATCTTTTGAGCAAAAAGATCCTCAAATAATCCCGAAACAGATTTAATGGCTTCGGCTTGATTTTCACTGTTTATCCGAAGAATAATTTTCTGCATAAATGAATTGTCATATTTTAAAAAAGCTGGTTTTACTGTTTCTTTTAAAGATTCAAAATGGAAATTTTTCAAAACTCCGATCACTTCCATATCATTTCCCCAAAGATTGACCGTGGAACCAATTGGATTCTCTAGGCCGATCACTTTGACAGCTTCTTCATTTAGGATGATCTTACTCTTTTCATCCCCAAAATCTCCGGAAAATGATCTTCCTTCCAATATCTCAAATCCCATGGTTTCTATCAAATCCACGTTTACGCTGATGTTCTCAAATTTGACCTGTTCATCAGGGTTTTTTCCCTCCCAATGCAATCCTATGGTTGAACTCATCAATCCTATCAGTGGGTGGGATAAGCTTGATGCATTTTCAATCCTAGGTAATTCTTTTACCTGATTTAAAAACAGTTCCAATTGTGTGTCGGATAATGACGAGGAACTCACCTGAAGCAAATTGGATTGGTTATATCCGAGATTTTGATTTTGAATAAAAGACATTTGCCTTCCTATCACTACGATCCCAATTATCAATAATAGGGAAATAGAAAACTGGAAAACTACCAAGCCCTTTCGTGCCAAAAGTTCTCCGAAACTTCCTTTGATATTACTTTTTAGGATTTGGATGGGTTTAAATTTTGAAAGATAAATGGCTGGATAAATTCCCGCCATCAGGCCGGTCAATCCCCAAATGGAAAACAATATCAAGACCAAACCAAAATCAAATTCAAGTCTTAATTCTTTCATTGATACATCATTGAAAAATGGCTGTAATAATTTGGTTAAGACTAATGCAGAAATCAGAGCAAAAAAGCTCAGCAGCAAGGTTTCCACCATAAATTGACTGAAAAGGCCACCACGGCTTGCACCCATGGACTTCTTGACACCTATTTCTTTGATCCTGTTCATCGTCCTTGCCGTGGTCAGGTTCATAAAATTGATACAGGCAATCATCAAAATAAATAAAGCTATGGCAGAAAAAATCCAGACATAATTGATCCTTCCACCTACTATTTTTCCATCTGAATAGGTCCCATAAAGATAGGTGTCCTCAAAGGCCTGAACGAAAGGGGATACGTTGCTACTTGCTTCTTTTTTCTTTATGAAATCTTTAATCTGTGAATTGAAAGCATCAATATCTGTACACTCTCTTAACAGCAAATAGGTCCCTGCATTGAAATTGTCCCAATGGGCACCATCGCCGAGCATATCCCTGAAATAGGGAAATGATAACAGAAACTCAGGTTTGTCCACATCCTTTGCTCCAAAATCCTTATAAACCCCACTCACCGTGACATCATTTCCAAATTCAAATACAGACCACTTCAGGGATTTCCCCAATGCTTCTGTGGGAGAACCAAAAATCTTGCTGGCTGTGGATTCTGATAATACAACAGAATTGATGTCATTTAAAGCCTGATTTTTGTCCCCTTGCAAAAACGCTATACTGAACATATCCAAGTATTCCTGGTCTACAAACAAACCATCAGCAACTTGTAATTCTCCTCCGTTATCAAATGAAACACCTTCTATAAATGGAGAGTAAGCTGCCGCCATTTCGACTTG
>NZ_JBGSXS010000182.1:0-2364 GCF_041751335.1 Aquiflexum sp. | reverse complement strand
GGCATATAACTGACAAAGTTGTGTCAGTGCTGATTTGCATTTTTCATCTGTTGTTTCGTGGACTTGTTTTTGGAACTGTTCCAAAACTACCCTTTCAATGTAAGCCTTGCCTACATTGACCAAATGGTGTTGTGCCACATTGAATGCATCGAAAGAGTCCATCCCCTCATCAATATGCCTTTTGAGCCTTTGGGCTGCACTGCTCAGAATGGCTCTTTCCCTGTAAGTAAAAGCACTGAGGTGAAAACCAAAATCCAAGAGATGGTCCTTGTCAGTACTACGAATGATAATAGGATTTTTCTCAATAAATGAAGTCTTTGCTTGGTTGGCTACAAAATTGAAAATAGTAAAAATATTCATATCTCCAAATTCCTGCCTGAATTCGGTCAGTCGATTTTTGGCCACCAATTGCATTAAGACAATATTGTCACCTTCAAAAGTCGTGTACACATCCGTATCATTCTTGAGCGCATCAATCCGGTTTTCGGAAAGATATCCCTTTCCGCCACAGGCTTCCCTGCATTCCTGAAGTGTGGCAGTAGTAAACCATGTTGCATAGGATTTGAGCCCGGCTGCAAGAGCTTCTATTTCCTGGGCATCCTCTTCTTTCCTGTCCAAAAATCTTCGGGTGAGATACTTCAAGCCAAAATGCAGGGCATAGGATTTGGCTAAAGGCGGCATCAATCTTCTCTGATGCATCCTGTAATTGAGAATAGGCACCTCCTCTCCACCTTCGGGACCAAACTGTTTTCTGTTTTCACCATATCTGATGGCTATGGTCAAACCTGTCTTGCTGGCAGAAAGTGCTGATCGTGGGATTCCGATTCTGCCACCTACCAAAGTTCCCAGCATAACGAAAAATCTCCGGTTATCTGAACTGATGGGGCTTTCAAATTCCCCTTGCTCATTGACAGTTGCAAATTTGTCCAGCATGTTTTCCTTTGGGATGACAACTTGGTCAAAATAGATAACGCCATTGTCCACGCCATTTAGGCCCATTTTTCTGCCACAATCTTCAATCCTCACTCCCTTGATGCTATTCCCTTCTGATGTCCTTAAGGGAACCACAAATGCATTGACTCCATAATCTTCCCCATTAATGATCAGCTTGGCAAATACAGTTGCAGCCTGTCCATGAAGGGCAGCATTTCCGATATATTCTTTTCTTGCTTCAGGATTTGGGGTATGGATGACAAAGGTTTGGTCGTGGTGATTGTAAGTGGCTGTCGTTTCCAATTCCCGCACATTGGAGCCGTGGCCTGTTTCGGTCATGGCAAAGCAACCAGGCAATTTCAGGCTTCCGATGTCTTTGAGGTATTTTTTATGGTGGTTTTCTGTTCCCAAAAAGAAAATGCTCATACCCCAAAGTCCAAACTGTACCCCAAACTTGATCACCATACTCAAGTCATGATAGCTCAAAGTTTCCATGATGGTAAAGTAACCCTCCATATCATCTTTTCCGCCGGTATATTCAGGGAAGGCCCAGGAACCATAACCCTGTTTGGCCAATTCCTGACACCATTGCAAGACTTGTTCCCTGTAGTCCAGAAGGCTGTCGTATTCCCTGTAAGCAAAAGTGGGATCAGCGATAACCCTTTTTACATTTTTGATCAAGTTGGATTGGCTTCCATCCATTAATGAAGTCATTAGCCCAATATCAAAATTACTTTCTTTTTGATACTCTGTGGTGACGGTTTTATGGTCCGATTTAAAAGTGAATCCTGCTTCCCTGCTCAAAAGACCTAATGCCAACTCTGTTTCCTGAAAGTCGGCCTGAAGGTTGGATTCGAAATTTAGTACTTTCTTGCCTGAATTATGGGCAGCCAAGGCTTTCCCGATTTCATATAGATTTGGCAAATTGTTCAGCTCCAGTTTTTTGACAGCAGACTTCCAAGATTTGAAGTCCTTGGGTTTTGGGGGTTTTAAGGGGTCTAACAAGGAGAGGAGCCAGCTTTTTTCATCTTCGTTGATCCAAGATTGTTTTTCGATCAATGAATTGATTCGTTTCAGTTCTGAAGGAGTCAATACACCATCTGACCAAAGGGTATAATATAAAGGTAAAAATATATAGAGTTTTGGGTTATCTGTAATATGTTTGGAATGGAGCATGTCTTTGGTTTTTTGGCATTAAAGAAATGTGAACTTGGAAATTCAGTAGAGTTTTTAGTTCTGTTTTGAACTTTAAGTCGTACACTCTATTACGGTATCTTAAGTAAATGGATTGTTTTAATATCAGCCGGTGTTTTTCAGACCACTGGCCAAAGCAGTGGTGATTTCCAGCAATTTTTTTACCAGAGGTTCTCCTATTTCCGGGTTATTGCTTTTTATCTTTCTCCATTTGGACAACTCATCAATTTGGAGCTT
>NZ_JBGSXS010000181.1:0-12806 GCF_041751335.1 Aquiflexum sp. | reverse complement strand
GGCCTTGAAGCCTGAGTTTGCCGAAAACCCAAATGCCATGATGGTAATTTGGAAAGACCACACCGCTATCGCTGAGGCAGATGAAATCAATCATGTCGCGAGAACATGGGGAGGGGAGGATTATACCAAATACGAAGGTGGTATTTATTCTTCTGAATGGTTTTGGGCAAAAATACTGCATGTGATCAGAGAAGATAAAGCTATAAAGAATGCAGCTTTTTCTTGGATGGAGCATTGTGATTTTATCACGGCCCAATTGATTGGTAACAAAGATCCAATGTCATTGAAAAGAAGTAGATGCGCAGCCGGACATAAAGCCTTGTGGCATGAAAGCTGGGGCGGATTGCCACCAAAAGAATTCCTTGGAAAGTTTGATCCATATCTTGCTGACCTGAAAGACAGACTATATTCAGATACTTATACATCGGATGAAGTAGCTGGGAACCTAAGTGAAACCTGGGCTTCAAAACTGGGTCTTTCAACTGATGTTGTGGTCGCCGTTGGTACCTTTGATGCCCATGCAGGAGCGGTAGGAGGAGAGGTTACAGCAAATACCCTGATCAAGGTAATGGGTACATCCACTTGTGATATCATGATTACAGATAAAGCAACGCTTGGTGATAAATTGATCCCGGGAATCTGTGGCCAAGTGGATGGTTCTGTGATTCCTGGAACTATCGGTTTGGAAGCAGGCCAGTCCGGATTTGGAGATGTGTTGGCATGGTTCAAAAACCTCTTGCTGAAGCCTTCATTGGAATTGATAGAGGCAAGCCAAACGCTCGACCAAGAACAAAAAGAAATATTGAAAGCCGAATTGGAAGATCAATTGATTGTAAAGCTTTCAAAAGAAGCATTGGCCATACCTGTGGCCGAGTCGACAATAGTAGCCCTAGACTGGATCAATGGCCGAAGAACTCCTGATGCCAATCAATCCTTGAAAGGAGCCATTAGAAACCTCAATATGGGTTCGGATGCAGTCAGGGTGTTCAAGTCATTGGTGGAGGCCATCAGTTTTGGATCGAAGAGTATTGTGGAGCGGTTTCGTCAAGAAGGAGTGCAAATTGATACTGTGATAGGATTGGGAGGGGTAGCCAAAAAGTCAACCTTAGTCATGCAGACCTTGGCAGATGTTCTCAATATGCCTATCAAAGTCGCCTCCTCAGATCAAGCCCCCGCCCTTGGTGCCGCCATGTACGCCTCCGTGGCCGCCGGCATCCACCCCAACACCCAATCCGCCATCAAAGCCATGGGAAATGGATTTGATAAAGTGTATGAGCCGGTAGGGGAGAATGTGGTGGTTTATGAAAAGCTGTATGGGGAGTATTTGGGGTTTGGGAAGGTTATAGAAGGATGAAGGAGAAGGGATGAAGGATGAAGTGAATGAGTTAAGATTTTAGAGGGTAGATTTTAGATTGGGAAGTGTAGAATGATTAAATTGTTGAAGTAATCATTTTTCTAATCTAAATTTTTATACCATGCAAAATCAACTTAAATCCAGAACAAAAAAATTTTCAATTGATGTAATCGACCTTGCAGAAAAATTGCCAAATACAATTTCATCAAGGATAGTAATCAATCAATTGGTAAAATCAGGAACATCCGTAGGAGCAAACTATAGGGCAGTTTGCAGGTCTAGAAGTAACAATGAATTTATCTCTAAAATGCAAGTTGTTCTAGAGGAGTCAGAAGAAAGTTGCTATTGGCTGGAAATTGTCGAGGAAAAAGGTTGGGTTGATGTCAGAGCCCTCCTAAAAGAAGCCAATGAGTTAACAGCCATTTTTGTCAGTAGCCTAAAAACCATTAAGAATAAATCCAATAATATTAAAAATAACAATATTAGAAAAACCTAATTTTCATTCTGACCCAAATCTAAAATCTAAGATTACAATGGGAAAATAATCAAAGAGGAAGCGATAAATCCACCTAAATCTAAAATCTAAGATCTAAAATCTAAAATTAATCATGTTTGAACATATAAAAACCTCCTGCCTCCAAGCCAACCTCCAACTCCCCACCTTAGACCTTGTCGTCTACACCTTCGGCAACGTAAGCGCAGTGGATCGTAAAAAGGGGGTGTTTGCCATCAAGCCGAGTGGGGTGCCGTATGAAGATTTGAAAGTGGAGGATATAGTCATAGTGGATTTTGACAATAACATTGTGGAAGGATCCATGAGGCCATCATCAGATACCAAAACCCACGCATTTTTATACAAACATTGGGAGCATATAGGAGCCATTTGTCATACCCATTCCACCTATGCTGTGGCTTGGTCACAATCACAATTGGATATCCCGATTTTCGGGACCACACATGCCGACCATTTGACTGCTGACATTCCATGTGCACCTCCGATGTCCGATGACTTGATCCAAGGTGACTATGAACACAATACCGGGCAGCAGATTTTGGATGTTTTTGAAGAAAAAAAATTAAATCCCAAAGAAGTGGAAATGGTGCTTATAGGCAACCATGGACCATTTGCTTGGGGAAAAGATGCCGCTAAGGCAGTTTATAATAGTAAAGTCTTGGAGGAGATAGCAAAAATGGCTTACCTTACTCTACAGATTAATCCCAATGCGCCTAGATTGAAAGATGCCCTTATCCGGAAACACTTTGAGAGGAAACATGGAAAAGATGCTTATTACGGTCAGGGATGCTAAGGAAGAAGCGAGATGTTAGAACCAAGAGACTAGAGACAAGAACCAAGACAGACGGCCGAAAAGTTTATGATCATGCCCTTTTAAGGAAGAGGTGATTATACAAAGAGAAGTGACAAGAAACAAAGATAGATATCAATCCGACTGATTATCCAGGTGAAAGTAAGAACATAAAGTTTATAAGTTTTAAACTATAACAAGAACCACAAACCATAAAACTGAAATGAAAAGAAAGAACCTATTGACTGCAGTAATTTCTGTGGGATTAATTTTTGGGACAATATGGTCCTGTCAATCACCTAAATCTGACAATAACGAAATGGAAAAAAAGGAAATCAAATTCAATGTCAACATTCAGGAAGTTCCTGTTGGGGGTCAAAATGCCAAAGTATTTACTTTTGACAATGGTAACGGAATACAGGTTGAAATTTCAAGCTTTGGAGGATTAATCACCAAATTGATGGTGCCTGATAAGGACGGGAAGTCGGAAAATATTGTCCTTGGACATGACAACCTCGAAGGGTATGATTCCAATGAGGGGTATTTAGGTGCTTCTGTAGGAAGATATGCCAACAGAATTGCAAAAGGAAAATTTGAATTGGATGGGAATGTTTATCAATTGGCCACCAATAATGGCAACAACCATCTCCATGGGGGGTTGGTTGGCTTTTCCAGGAAACATTGGGAAGCGGAAATGGTGGAAAGTGAAAATTCCATGAAGGTCAAAATGACCTACCTCAGTCCAGATGGTGAAGAGGGATTTCCTGGTAATCTAACGACAACCCTGACTTTTGAACTGACTGCTGATAATAAGCTTTTGGTTGAATTTGAATCTGAAACGGACAAGCCCACCATTGTCAACCTGACCCAACACGGTTATTTTAACTTAAGTGCTATGAGAGAGAATGTTCTTGGACATGAGTTGATAATCCATGCTTCTAAGTATACTCCTGTTAACGATGAATTGATTCCAACAGGAGAATTGGCCCCTGTAAAAGGAACAGCTTTTGACTTTACCCAATCCCATACCGTAGGTGAAAGAATCGCCAAAGTTCCAGGAGGGTATGATCATAATTATGTGATCAAAGAAAATCAGGATGGTGAATTGGTGAAAATGGCTGAGGTGTATCACGCGGGTTCAGGTCGATATATGGAATTATATGGCGATGCACCAGGGGTTCAGTTCTATTCAGGCAATTTTCTAGACGGAAGTATTACAACTGAAGGGATAGCCTATACCAAGCATATGGGCATGTGTCTTGAACCACAGGTATTCCCTAATTCTCCCAATGAACCTACTTTTCCCACTGCTAGGCTAAATCCTGGTGAAAAGTACAAGCATAGGATCCATTACCATTTTAGTACCAAATAAATTCCTATTTTTGCATCAAATAGTATTGAAAACATGTTTGATAATCTTAGTTCGAAATTAGACCGCGCTTTTAAAACCCTGAAGGGAACAGGGAAAATTACAGAAATAAACGTTGCCACTACTGTCAAGGAAATCAGAAGAGCCTTGATAGATGCTGACGTCAACTATAAAGTAGCCAAGGAAGTCACCGATAAAATCAGAGAGGAAGCACTTGGCAGGGATGTTTTGATTGCTGTTTCACCGGGACAGTTATTGGTAAAAATCACCCAAGAAGAACTGACCAACCTGATGGGTGGCAGCAAGGTAGACGTCAATGTCAAAGGTGACCCGGCTGTTGTTTTGATCTCAGGTCTTCAAGGTTCCGGTAAAACGACTTTCACAGGAAAATTTGCGAATTACCTCAAAAAGCAGGGCAAACAGGTTTTATTGGTTGCCTGTGACATTTACAGACCTGCAGCGATAGATCAGCTGAAGGTATTGGGTGAACAGATAGGAGTGGAGGTCTATGCCGAACCTGAGAATAAGAATGCCATTCAAATTGCCAACAATGCTTTGGCCTATGCCAAGCAAAAAGGTAAAAAAATAGTCATTGTCGATACCGCAGGCCGATTGGCTGTTGACGAACAGATGATGCAGGAAATCGAAGCTTTGAAAAAAGCTTTGAATCCATCTGAGACACTTTTTGTTGTTGATTCCATGACCGGTCAAGATGCTGTCAATACCGCCAAGACCTTTGATGAGCGACTGAATTTTGACGGTGTGGTCTTGACCAAATTGGACGGTGATACCCGAGGTGGTGCGGCCATATCCATCAGACACGTAGTCAACAAACCCATCAAATTTATTTCTACAGGTGAGAAAATGGAGAACTTGGATGTTTTCCACCCTGATCGTATGGCGCAGCGAATTTTGGGGATGGGTGATGTAATCTCTCTTGTGGAGCGTGCCCAACAATCCTTTGATGAAGATGAAGCTAAAAGGATCAATGCTAAAATCCGAAAAAATCAGTTCAATTTTGATGATTTCCTATCCCAATTGGAGCAAATCAAAAAGATGGGAAATATCAAGGATATTGTAGGCATGATCCCCGGAATGGGCAAAGCCATGAAGGGCTTGGATATCGATGATGATTCATTCAAACCTATTGAAGCCATCATCAGAAGCATGACACCATTAGAAAGGGAAAACCCGGATGTGATTGATGGCAGCCGACGAAAAAGACTAGCTTCAGGAAGTGGTAGATCTATCGTTGTAGTCAATAACCTGATGAAGCAATTTGGCGATATGCGGAAAATGATGAAACAAATGAACAAGATGGGCGGTCCCCAAAAAGCACTAGGGGGAATGATGCCGAAGATGGGGAAAAGGTAAATTGAATAGGTTTAAATAAAAACCTCCAAATCGCATCATATGATTTGGAGGTTTTTTTTAACTCAATATTCGTCCTTCTCTGGGCGAAGTTTGGCGGAAGCGCTAGGCGTAGTTTGCAACTACGACTTTCTATCCAAAGGAATTTGCAATTCCAGGTTAAAGGATAAGGCATTAGTTATATATAAGTGTTGAAAATCCAATTGCATTCTGAAAGGTATACAGGGTGCTTGTGATAAAGGAGTGTTGTTGCAAACTACACCTAGCCGCCACCGAAGATTTAAACTACGCCCAGAGGGGGAAAAATATTGGTCACTAAACGAGTTTATATTTTTTACCGGGCATAGCACGAATGATACCCTGAAACTCCATATTCAGTAGTTTGGAAGCCAAAAGTGAAAGTGGTAATTCCATTCGAAATGCCAAGTGGTCAATTTCAAGCTCTTTGGATTCCACAAGGATTTCATAAATCTTTTTTTCTGTAGCGTCCAAATTCTGAATGCTCTCGATTTTGCTTTTAGATTCTACACCATTGTTTTCTTTGGACCAAGACAATGCTTCTTCGAGATCTTTCAAACCAGTAAAAATTGATGCTTTCATGGTTCTGATCAGGTTATTGCAACCTTCACTGTAAGTCGATTGGAGGTTTCCAGGAACTGCAAACACTTCTTTATTATAACTATATGCTATTTCAGCAGTAATCAAAGCCCCACCTTTTTTGGCAGCTTCCACTACAATCAAAGCATCTGAAAGGCCTGCTATTATCCGGTTGCGTTTTGGGAAATTGCTAGGATGCATTTCACTTCCCGGTAAAAATTCACTGATTAATCCACCTTTTTCCAACATGGAGATTGCTGTATTCTTATGGATGGAAGGATAGATCTGATCGGGAGAAGATCCCAATATAGCCAAAGTAGGCAAGTCATATTGGAGGGCAGTCTTATGGGCTTCTATATCAATCCCGTATGCCAGTCCACTGATGATGGTGGGATTATATGGGGCGACATCCTCAATGATTTTTCTGGTGATGTTTCTACCATATTCAGAGGCGTTTCTGGTACCTACTATCCCCAAAGTTCTTTTAGGATTCATATCAGACAGGCCTTTGCTGAATAGCACCATGGGCATGTCTTCAATACTTTTGAGTCTTTGAGGAAATTGAGGATCGGAAATGGTGACAACCTGAATGTTTTTTTTGATACAGATTTCCAAAATCTCTTCTGCTTTTTTCAGAAAAGAATTCTTATCCTTTCGTAATGAGAGTAGTTTTTGACTGACTCTGGGGATTTTTGCTGCTTTGCCTTTTGGGAGCTCTAAAAAATTGTATGCAGATCCGGTATATGCAATGATGTTTCTGTAGACCGCAGGACCTATCTGTGGAATAAGGCTAAGTGCTAATTCATGATGAAGATTATCATTCGGCTTTGACATGCATGGTATCTCTGATTTCCATTAAAAATCTTTTGATCTGATGTAACCGGTCAACCATCGTAGCTTTATCAAAAACTTGTTCATGACCGGTTTTCAGGACTTCCTGTGCCCCTTGCAAAGTATACCCTTTGATTTTCACCAATTGGTAGATATACCGTATTTTCTCTATATCATCTTTTGTAAACCGCCTGTTGCCTTTTTTGTCCTTTTTGGGTTTGATGATATCAAATTCCCCTTCCCAATACCTTATCAATGAGGGGGCTACTTTAAAAATACTCGCTACTTCGCCTATGGAGTAGTATTTTTTCTCAATTTCTCTTTCTTTGTACGGCACGGCTTTCAAGTAAAACTTTAATCAAAAATAATAAATTTCTTTGTTTTATACTGTATATATCTTTTTCATTAATTGCCATTTTTCATCTTTTTCGACGCCCGGAAGTTTTTCTTGGTATGTCGACATCAAGTTTTCCCATTTTTGTACGATGGGATTTTCCGCATCAGATTTGGCTTTTTTTTCAAATGAAAAACCTTTTGTTGTTTCAATAATCATAAACAACCTGTTCTCCCACCTGTAAATTTCCATAGTTGAAATTCCTGAATTATAGAAGCTTTGTACGATCTCAGGCCAAACCTTTTGATGATAAGATTCATATTCAGCAATTAAATCCGGATCATTTTTCAGGTCAAGAGTAAGACAATACCGCATCTGAGGCAGACATATTTTGGATTTGGGTGATTCAAAATTAATGTAAGTACTACTTTAATGCTTTAAATATATGTATCTGATTTATAATGTAAAAAGGAATTTGGTAAAATTTGAAATTTTTTTTGAAAGGTATAATTTTCCGACCACTACCAATAAAACTTTAAACTTTATTCTTAACCCTTAAATTCCATATAGTTAGATTTGAAAAACAATATTGGACCTAAGTAGCATTTAACAAGATTTCTGCGTCATCAATATTGAAGGAATAGTAATATAAAAATGATCAAGTATTCTATTGAAACCCAAAAAAATGGTTTTGATTTATCCATTTCAACACCTTATAGAAAGAAAATTGTATTTCACCTAAAATTAATTTTTATACCCAAAAGATTACTTTAAATTAACGCCATTAAATTCATTAATTGATGAGAGTTTTTAAAACCCTGACCTTCCCTATTGTGTTTGCAGTGATGCAGGCATTTTTTTCCATTCAGGCAATTGCTCAAGTTACCACCGTTGGTAAGGAATTTTGGTTTGGGTTTATGGAAAATAATGGCATTCCTCCCGACGCCCCTGACCGCGGTGTAGTAATTATCACTGCAAGTGAAAATGCAAGCGGTACTTTACAATATGCAGGCAGGACACTTAGTTTCGACCTCAATCCCGGGCAGCAGTTTATGCATTATATTGATGATGTAGATATGCTTCATCGATCCTCCGGGCAGGTGGAAAATAAGGGTATTTATATCATTTCAACTGGGAATATTTCAGTATATGCTTTTAATGAAAGGTTCAGATCAGCAGATGGAACTGTGGTACTACCTTTGCCTACATTGGGAAAAGATTACTATGTCACCTCTCATTTTGAAATCATGACCACTCCTGTGAATTATGAAGCCAATGTTAATGATGAAAGTACCCTTTTGGTAGTAGGAGTGGAAAATGATACCAGAATAGAAATTACCCCATCTGTTTTTACAGTAAACGGAAGACCCGCCAACACCCCATTTACCATCACTTTGAATCGTGGTCAAAGTTATCAGTTAAAAGCTAGAGGAGACCTGACAGGATCAAGGGTTAGGGTAGTAGGTGAGAATGTTGACGAATGTAAAAATATAGCCGTTTTTGGGGGGAATAAATGGACGAGTGTAGGGGATTGTGGTCAGGCAAATGACCACCTTTTCCAACAGACCTATCCTGTGAATACTTGGGGAACAGCGTTTTTTCACATTCCGCTATCAGGAAGGTCATCCGGTGAGTTGGTTAAAGTTCTGGCATCAGAAAATGATACAGAAGTAATGGTAGATGGTAATAATGTGGGTACACTACAAGCGGGTAAATTCCTTACAATGAACTTTGAAAGGGACCAAGTTGCCAATATCGTAACCAATAAACCTTCATCTGTAACTGTATTTGCAAAAAGTCAAGGTTGCAACGATCCCTCTCAGCCACTCTTTCAGGATGGTGATCCTTTTATGATTTCTTACAGCCCCAATCAGCAGCTTTTAAGTAATATTACATTCAATGCCCTTCAGTTACCTTCAATCACCAGCCATTATGTGAATATAATAGTAAAAACTGCAGCCAAGGATGATACGTGGTTGGACGGTCAGAATATTGGTAACAATTTCGCTGAGATTGGCCAGAATACTGAATATTCCTATGCAAGGGTCAACATCAATCAAGGGGTTCATAATCTTAGAAATTCAGAGGGTCTTATTGCTTATGTATACGGATTTGGCTATATCGAATCTTATGGATACGCGGTAGGGGCAAGTTTGGATAACTTGAATTTTGAGGTTGAGGCATCCTATGATTTCGAATTATTGGGTAAAAGAGTGGCTTGTTACCAAAGGGAAGGAACTTGGGAAATAATACCTGAAAATGAGCTTTTCACCTATTTTGTTTGGGACTTTGGAGATGGCAGCGAAACAAAAGTAGGTAAAGTAATTAATCATACCTATAATGAATTGGGTGAGTATGAAATCAAAGTAATTGCCTCCATTAGTGAAGTAAGTTGTGATGAACAACAGGAAGTGGTTTTTAATGTCCAGGTAAATAATACTGAGGGAGAAATTTCAGGAATTACAAAAGCCTGTCCTTTGGTAGAAGAATTGACCTATGCTTTTTTATCAGAAGAAATTATTTCAAAAGTGGATTGGGATGTGGTTGGAGGAGAAATTATTGAAGTGGATGAAGAAAATAAAGAGGTAACCATTCTTTGGGGGCCCGCCAACCCAAATGCCCAGGTAATTGCTATTCCTTATAATTCCGAAGGTTGTCCAGGTGATCCTATTACTTTAGGGATTGTCATTAATCCCCTGATTGAAGCAGGAATTCCAACCGGAGTAGTTGAAGTTTGTTTTGATCCTGAACAGACTTTTGAATATACCGTTGCGGAAAAATTCAATAACAGGGGTTTTGAATGGTATATTGAAGAAGGTGAGATTATAGGGGCTGATGACCAAAGCGTAGTGGAGGTGAAATGGACCAATCCCGGTGCCACAGGGAAAATATGGTATAGAGAATTCAGTCTTTTTGATGACATGTGCGAAGGTACTTCCCCAAAATTGGAGGTAATAGTTAATCCACTCTTGGAAGCTTCTGTGTTAGATTTAAAAAATGTTTTATGTTTTGGTGGAAACACAGGAAGGATAAATCTAGATGTTATAGGGGGAAAGTCACCCTACACCTTTACATGGAGCCATCAATCAAACTTAAATACACTTACTGCAGACAATTTATTATCAGGTTCTTATACAGTTAAAGTCACAGATTCTTTTGGTTGTTCAGTTTTGTTGGAAGATATAGTTATTGACGAACCACAATTGCTTAGCTACAGAGAATTGGAGTCAATTGCCACATCATGTTTTGGAAGGGCAGATGGTACAGAGGTACTGGAAATCACAGGTGGGATTGGGCCATATACTATTGATTATCCTTTTGCTGTAATCAACAATAATGAAATAAGATTTACAGAATTGGAAGGAAAAGATTATTCTTTAATAGTAACAGATGCTAACGGATGTGCACTTCCTGTCAATTTCAGGATAGATTCACCCACACCAACTGTAGCAGATGTTAGAGTACTCAAACCAAGTTGCCCGGGACAATCCAATGGTGAGTTGATCGTGAATGCAGTAGATGGTCAAGGTCCATATACTTATTTATGGCAGCATGACAATTCAATGGGAGTTACCTTGGAGGGTATTCCTCGTGGAGTTTATAATATAAGTATTGAGGACAGCAGGGGATGTGTCAGCAATGGCTTAGGTGAAATGCTAGAAGAAGCACCTCAAGTAAGAATGCCTACCGGTTTTAATCCACTGGATGGGGTATATGGTCCTGTTTCTAATTGTAATGTGAATTTCACTATGAAGGTGCTGAACAGATGGGGCAATTTGATCTACAGTGGAGATTCAGGATGGGATGGAAGAGTAGACGGGCAAGAAGCGCCAATTGGTTCTTATACCTACTTGATGTTTTTGCAAATGAATGTAAATGGTCAGGTTACCTCCAAAGAATTAAGTGGGTTCTTTACATTAATTCGTTAAAATATTTCAATAGAACTGATTTTTGAATTCAAGCTGTTATTATTGTAATTTAATTTTAAGCAATATGAAAAAAATTCTTATTACTGGTGGTGCAGGATATATAGGGTCCCACACTGCTGTGGCGTTGGTCAATTCAGGTTATGAACCGGTTATCATTGACAATTTTTCCAATTCAGAGAAATCAACAGTAGCGGGATTGAACAAAATTTGTGGCCGGGAAATCAGCTGTTACGAAGTGGATTGTTTGGATAGGTCCGCAGTTGAAAGGGTATTTCTCGACAATGATTTTTCAGGAGTGATCCATTTTGCAGCTTTCAAAGCTGTAGGTGAAAGTACAAGGTTGCCACTGAAATATTATTCCAATAACATAGATTCCTTGCTCATTTTGTTGGAAACCATGTCCAAATTTGGGGTGAAGGACATTGTTTTTTCATCTTCCTGCACAGTTTACGGACAACCGGAAATTTTGCCTGTGAAAGAATCCACTCCAAGACAACTGGCAGAAAGTCCTTATGGAAATACCAAAAAAATCTGCGAGGACATTTTGGTGGATTATATCAAAAGCGGTGCAGATTCTAGGATTGTGTCTTTAAGGTATTTCAACCCCGTAGGCGCACATCCATCAGGTGAAATCGGGGAACTGCCACTTGGTGTTCCTAACAATTTGGTGCCTTTCATTACGCAAACAGGTGCTGGATTAAGGAAAAAACTCACTGTCTTTGGAGATAAGTACAATACCCCCGATGGTACATGTGTCAGGGACTATATCCACGTAATGGATTTGGCCGAAGCTCATGTAAAATCACTGGAATACTTATTTCAGCAGAAAAACAATTTTTATGATCTTTTCAACGTCGGTACAGGCAACGGCAATACCGTATTGGAAGTAATCAAAACTTTTGAGAAAGTCAGTGGTCAACCATTGAATTATGAAATTGGATTGAGAAGAGAAGGGGATATAGAGAAAGTCTGGGCTGATACGGAGAAAATAAATAATGTTTTGGGTTGGGAGGCTAAGTATTCACTTGAGGATTCGCTAAGGGATTCTTGGAATTGGCAGTTGAAATTGGGTAAGAAGTAAATAGATGATTATTCTACCATTTTAAAAATCGATTTGAATTCAATATTTAGGAAAAAATAAGAGCCTCTTAAAAATTGGAGGCCGTTTCCTGGATGTAAAACCTTTGTGAGGTGCATTGTGCTTTTTCAACCTATGCAATGGATCTTAGGAGGAACCTATATAAAAAGTCCCGTCTATTTCTGATTGTATTATATAGACAAAATAACTCATAATTAAAAAAAGCCTTGGGATGCCCCAAGGCTTAAGCGGAATGGACGGGACTCGAACCCGCGACCTCCTGCGTGACAGGCAGGCATTCTAACCAGCTGAACTACCACTCCAATATATTTTTTACTTTAGCCCTTTATGGCTAATAATGAGATAACAGGTTCTCTCAACATTTTTTTTAATGTGAGGAATGGACTGGACTCGAACCCGCTACCTTCCCGATGTATCGGGACAAGCATTCTAACGAGCTGAACTACCACTCCAAAACTGTAAATCAATTTAAATTTATGCGGAATGGACGGGACTCGAACCCGCGACCTCCTGCGTGACAGGCAGGCATTCTAACCAGCTGAACTACCACTCCTTTAAAACCTTCTCTTTTGAAGTGTCGCAAAGGTAGCCAATTGGAGTATTAATGCAAAAAAGGAA
>NZ_JBGSXS010000180.1:0-15024 GCF_041751335.1 Aquiflexum sp. | reverse complement strand
ATTGATACTTTGGGAAAAGACAAAGGGAGTATTAAACTCAAAGGAGTTAAGAATAGAGATTGGGAAGACATAGCAGTAGGACCGGGACCTGATCCAAAGTTGCAATATGTATATGTAGGTGAGATAGGGGACAATAATGCTGTTTATAAGAGCATTAGAATTTTCAGATTTTCTGAACCGAAGTCTTTGAAAGAGGAAATGGAAGTTGAACCTGAAGTTTTAAAGCTCACCTATCCTGAGGGGGCTAGGGATGCTGAGACCTTGATGGTAGACCCTATTTCAAAAGATATTTTTATAGTTTCCAAACGCGACTCTGTCAATATACTTTATAGGGCACCACAATCCGCTTTTTCAAAAAAAGAATTTGAACTTGAAAAGATAATGGAACTTCCTTTTACCATGTCAGTGGCAGGGGATATATCTAAAGATGGAAAGCAGATCCTGATCAAAAACTATTTTACAGTTTTTTATTGGGAAAGGAAAGCAGGTGAAACTGTACCTGATGCATTAAAACGCAATCCCGTGATTTTACCATACAAACCTGAACCCCAAGGAGAGGCCATTGCCTTTCATCCAAATGGAGAAAGCTATTTTACTTTGAGCGAAACAAGGTTTAAAATAAAACCAGTTCTGTATCGGTATAATAAAAAATAGGTAAATTCGGCATTCATAAATACGACTATGCCAACTCAAACGACCTCAAATATATTAATGGTTCGCCCTGCAAATTTTGGGTTTAACCCCGAAACTGCTTCAAATAATTTTTACCAGCAACAAGATAAAAGAGGTCCACAGGAAATCAATAAACTTGCCCAGAAGGAATTTGATGGGTTTATTGGTTTGCTGGTGGAAAAGGGAGTAAATGTACTGTTGGTTGAAGACACAGTTGAACCAAAGAAAACTGATGCTATTTTTCCGAACAATTGGTTCAGTACCCATGAAGATGGAAAAGTGATTTTGTATCCCATGTTTTCTCCAAACCGCAGGCAGGAAAGAAGAACAGACATCTTCGAAATCCTGATGAAGAAGGGTTATAAAATCAGTGATATTATTGACCTGACTTTTTTTGAAAATGACGAGCAGTTTTTGGAAGGAACAGGAAGCCTGATCTTGGATAGAATAAATAATGTAGTTTATGCCTGTAGGTCTTTGAGGACCCATCTTGTGCCGTTGGCATATTTTGGTAGGATAATGGAATATGAAGTTGTTGACTTTGATGCCAATCAGGTGGTCAATGGCTTGGTCTCACCCATATACCATACCAATGTCATGATGCATATTGGATCTGAAATTGCCGTGGTATGTCTTGATAGCATCACGCTTGCCTCGGAAAAACTCAAGGTTCAGGAATATTTGGAAAAAACAGGCAAAAAGATGATTCCGATTACAGCTAAGCAAAAGTTTCAGTTTGCGGGTAATATGCTTGAAGTGAAAAATTCAGAAGGAGGAAAACTGACAGTCATGTCTGAGGCAGCCTACCAATCACTTGGTCAGGTTCAGATCCAAACTATCCAACGTTATACAGATATTGCAGTCCCAAGTATCCCTACCATAGAAAAGTTAGGTGGGGGAAGTGCAAGGTGCATGATGGCTGAAATATTTCTTCCATTAGTGTAAGTTGCCGGAAGTAACCGATTTGATTTTTATTGTATCTACTTCTATACCTTTTTCCTTGGCAGCAATTTTGAAATTGGCAATTACCTCTAGTACATCGTAGTCTATTACTTTTGAGTTAGATCCATCTATGATCACATGCCTTCCAGGCGCAATGTCATCCAAAGCTTTAATTAAAGCGCCTTTGTTCAGAAAACTCACTTCTTCAGAAAGCACGATATGGATAGTATTGGATTCGTTCTCAGGTTTATCTTCAAAGAAATGAGAATTCTGGAAATTCCTCATTAAGATGTAAACGATGGCAACACCCATCCCTATTCCAATCCCAATCAAAAGATCAAATATCACAATACCCAAAATGGTAGTGACAAATGGTAAAAACTGATCCATTCCCAATCTTGCCTGGGATTTGAATAAAGAGAATTTGGCCAATTTATATCCGATCAAAAGCAGAATTGCTGCTAAACAAGCTAATGGAATGAGGTTTAATAGTCCTGGTATCAGAAGAACACTTGATAGTAACAAAATCCCATGGAATACTGAGGATGTTTTGGTTCTGGCACCTGATGTAATATTAGCAGAGGTCCTCACAATAACTGCGGTCACCGGTAAGCCACCTATCAGGCCATTAATAATATTTCCGGCTCCTTGGGCAAAAAGCTCCCTATTTGGTGGAGATACCCTTTTGAAGGGATCCAATTTATCTCCTGCCTCAAGGCTTAGAAGGGTTTCCAAGCTGGCAATAATGGCAATGGTAAAAGCCACAAGCCAAACATCAGGATTGGTTAAAGCAGAGAATTGAGGAAAAGTCAACTGACCGATCAGATGGCCAAAGGATTCAATTTCCGGTAATATTACTTTGCCTGATGCATCGATGTAAAGATTTGGAATAAAGAATTTAAAAATTTTATTGATCAAAACCCCAACAATAACTACAACCAAAGGCCCAGGGATGAATTTGGTGAATTTTTGTTTTTTTATAAATGGGCGATCCCACAATAACAATATCCCCAAGGATACCAAAGTGATGATGATGGCACCGAATTGAAATTCATTGGACAAATTCCCCAAATCCATAACAGCACTCCAGTCATTGACAAAAGGTATATATTTTTCAAGGTTTGCGGTCTCATTTACTCCAAAAGCATAGGGAATCTGTTTGATGATCAAAATCACGCCAATACCCGCTAGCATTCCTTTGATGACCGAGGTAGGGAAATAATAACCAATGACACCAGCTTTCATCCAACCTAGGATTAATTGTAAAATTCCGGCTAGCACGACTGCAGTTAAGAAAATGTCGAAAGCCCCAAGATCGGAAATGGCATTCAGGACAATCACGGTCAATCCGGCAGCTGGTCCGGATACGGCAGTATGAGAACCGGAAAGAGAACCAATCACAATTCCGCCAACCACTCCGGCAATAATTCCCGAAAATAAGGGTGCCCCTGAAGACAAAGCTATTCCCAAACACAGTGGGAGCGCTACCAAGAACACCACTAGTCCCGCAGGTAAATCACTTCCAAAGTGAGAAAAAATTCTTTTTTGGCTATCCATTTTTTTGTGCTGGTTTTTTTTGGGTATTTCTAAATCCGCCTAGGCGGACAAGTTAATATCAAGGCAATTTTTAAATTCTCCTTCGCAAAAATACTCCTTTCTAAATAGGGTCATTGCCATCTATAAAAATAATCCCAAATAATTGAAAGGGGTTATATTTTTTAGCTCATCTTTTATTCTATCAGAGACATTGAGTCCCTCAATAAAAGTCAATAAGGATTTTTCCGTAATTTTTTCATTTGTTCGGGTAAGTTCCTTAAGCGCTTCATAAGGTTTGGGATACCCCTCCCTTCTCAATATAGTCTGTATTGCCTCAGCGACTACGGCCCAATTCTCTTCAAGATCTGCTGTGATTGCTGACATATTCAATTCCAGTTTCCCTAATCCTTTCAACAAGGATTCGAAGGATATCAGCATGTGTGCTAAAGGAACTCCTATAATTCTCAAAACCGTAGAGTCGGTCAAATCCCGCTGAAGCCGGCTTATAGGCAGTTTGGCAGACAAATGTTCCAATAAAGCATTGGCAATACCAAGGTTACCCTCAGCATTTTCGAAGTCAATGGGATTGACTTTGTGGGGCATCGCGGAAGATCCTATTTCCCCTTCCTTGATTTTTTGCTTGAAATAATTCATGGCCACATATTGCCAGATATCTTTAGACAAATCAAGTAAAATAGTGTTAATTCTTTTCAAACCATCAAAACTTGCTGCTATATTATCATAATGCTCAATCTGTGTAGTTGGGTAACTTCTTTCCAACCCAAGATAATCTCCTACAAATTTTAAAGCAAAGCTGTTCCAGTCAATTTCAGGATAGGCAACATGGTGGGCATTCATATTTCCTGTTGCGCCTCCGAACTTTGCAGAGTAGGGAACTTGGTCAAGCAATTCCAATTGTTTTTCCAAACGGATAACAAAAACCTGGAATTCTTTTCCTAAGCGGGTAGGAGAAGCTGGCTGACCATGGGTTTTGGCCAGCATGGGTATGTCTTTCCATTCAGCTACTCGTTCTTTAAGTTTTTCAATTATGGTTTTCAAAATGGGAAGAATAGTGTTTTCCAATCCATCTTTCAACATCAAAGGTGTGGCCGTATTGTTGATGTCCTGAGAGGTCAGACCAAAATGAATGAATTCTTTAAACTCCTGAAGTCCCAATTCATCAAACTTTTCTTTTAGAAAGTATTCAATAGCCTTCACATCATGGTTTGTGACTTTTTCAGTTTCTTTGATCTGAAGGGCATCTTCCAGTGTGAAATTCAAGACCAAATTCCGCAAGGAGGGGAATAGTTTTTTGTCGAAATGCTTAAGCTGTGGCAAAGGGATATCACAAAGGGCAATAAAATACTCCACTTCTACATGGACCCTGTATTTGATCAGTGCAAACTCAGAAAAGTATGCTCTTAATGGAGCAGTTTTATTTCCATACCTGCCATCTACAGAACTTACGGCAGTCAGGTTGTCAAGATTCATCATTATTAATTTTTGATTTGGTCCACAAAGTTAATTTTTAAGGTGAAAATACCTGTTAACCTTTTCGAATAAGTTTGTATTTATAAAAGGGTTCACATTTTTCTGAGGAAAAACAAACCAGTTTAAGAAATATTTGTTGTTAACTATGAGAATTATCATCTGTTGAGCATATAAATTAAAAATAGCAGATTAATTTTGAGACTTGGTTATTGTTAAAACAACGTGTAAAGGTAAAGTTGGAATGTTTAATTTATTTAAGAAGAAAAAAGAAGAAAAGCATAGGGGTGACCAGTACTTATCTTTGAAAGTCAGAGAGATTGTAAAGGAAACTTCGGATACAGTATCAGTTTTTTTTGAGCAGCCCGAGCCTTTTTTGGAGTACAAGCCAGGGCAATATCTTACAGTCATCTTAGATTTGGGTGGCAAAGAGGTTAGAAGATCATATAGCCTTTGTACTTCCCCTTTTGTAGATCCTCATCCCGGAATTTCGGTCAAAAGAGTCGAAGGGGGATTGGTTTCCAACTACTTCAATGATCAACTGAGACCGGGAAAGACCATTGAGATCATGAAACCATTGGGACATTTTACCACTGATTTCCATTCCAAAAACAAAAGACATTTTGTAATGATCGCAGGGGGTAGCGGCATCACACCTATCATGGGTATAGCCAAATCCGCCCTGATCAATGAACCTGAATCAAAGGTTACCATCTTGTATTGTAGCAGGTCAGAAGATCAGATTATATTTAAGAATCAACTGGAAAAACTTCAGGATCAATACGCCTCAAGATTCAGGGTCGTTCATAATCTGAGTCAACCAACTTCTTCATGGACAGGCCTGAAGGGTAGGTTGGATTCCAATAAAGTAAAAGATACGCTGACAAATATCCTTGCCTCAGATACAAACCCACTATATTTTGTTTGTGGTCCGGAAGGGATGATGGAAACTGCCATTCAAGCCCTTGAATCTATGGGGATGCCAAAAGAACTGATCCTAAAAGAGAGTTTTTTCACGGATATAGATGCCAAAGAGGCCACCCTAAAAGCATCAGGGAAATTGTCACCTGAACTCACCCGTGAAATTGAGGTTATAGTCAACGGTGAAAGCCATCGTTTTGAAGTTCCTGCCGGAAAGACCATTCTTGAAGCCGGTTTGGATTTGGATGTTGATATGCCATATAGTTGCCAAAGTGGACTTTGTACATCATGTCGAGGAAAACTGATCTCAGGCAAAGTTGATATGATAGAGGATGCAGGATTGAGCGAAAGTGAAATTGCTGAAGGATATATTCTTTGTTGTTCTTCTAAGCCTGCGAGTTCGGATATAAAAATCATCATTGAATAAGGGATTTTGAAAGATAAAAATATCAAACAGATATATGAATCCTTGGAGCGGAATGTGCTGATTTTGATAGCCATTCCGATTCCTTTTTTTGCGGTAGCCTATCTGAATTCCCAAAACAAGACTTTTTCAATAAACCTTCCTGAAGTTCCGCCATTTTGGGATTCCTTCGGCTTAGGTTTGGGTGTTTCAATCCTCGTTGTGCATTATTTCAATTTTCAGGCAGCTATCAAGCGCATCCAAAATGGCAGCTATGATCTGGAAACCAAGGTAAGTTTATATGCTCAGGCAACATTGCTCAGATTCTACCTGCTTTTTGCTACGACTTTGATTTGCGCGACAGGCTTATTATTTTTCGATAACAAGGGATATACCATTGCTTTTGCAGTCACCCTGCTATTCTTCTCATTAGGAAAACCCACTCCGGATAGAATAGTGAAATTATTGAAATTGAATGGGGAAGAGAAAGAAAAGGTGCTGGAGTTGAAGAGGAGGGGGTAGTTCAGTAGGCAGTAGCAGTAGGCAGTTTGGTAAACTACAACCTTTGAGGTCTTTTTTGGACCTCGAAGGTTTTTTGCTTAGGTAGAAGGTCAATATATGGGTAGGCAGTTTTCAGTAGGTCGTATTCAGTTTACAGTAGGCAGTCGCAGTAGGTAGTCGCAGTATTCAGTAGTCAGTCTCAGTTTATAGTTAGCAGTTTGTGGTCTTATGAATTCAATGTTTAGTTGCTTTTAGCAATAGTAGATGGTAACTTTTTGGTACTTGGTACTTGGTACATCATATTTCGTACAGTACTTCATCCACCATCTCAAAATCTCACTCCTTCCCAAATCTATAACTTTATCCTTTATCCTTCATCCTTCACCCTTCATTCTTTCTCCATGTTACGCCTTTTCGCTTCCCAGCTTCTCTTCCTCTTGTATTTCCCAAAAAATGCCCTTAATATGCTGATTCATTTTCAATCGAAATAATGGGAGATTTTATTATAAACTTCAGTAACTGGATTTGGGATACTCCAATGCTTATCTTATTGATGGGGGGTGGATTTTTATTGTTTGTCTATTCTGGTTTTCTGCCTTTTAGGCATTTGGGGCATGCTATCAAGGTTGTTCAGGGCAAATATGATGAAACCAATATTCCCGGTCAGATATCTTCCCGACAGGCACTTTCAGCTGCGATTGCGGCCACTGTAGGTTTGGGCAACATCAGTGGGGTAGCCATAGCGATCAATATGGGTGGTCCCGGTGCCATATTTTGGATGTGGATGTCTGCTTTTGTTGGGATGGCTACCAAATATTTTTCCTGTAGTCTTGCCATCATGTACAGGGGAATGGACAGTTCCGGTGAAATTCAGGGTGGCCCCATGTATGTGATAGAAGAGGGGATGGGCAAAAAGTGGAAACCGCTTGCAGTACTTTTTTCCGTCGCTGGTATTTTGGGGCTCTTATCTATTTTTCAGGCCAATCAATTGACAGCCGTCTTGAGATCGGTATTGTTGATTCCAAATGGTTTGGATAATGGGGAAAGTACCAAGTGGGTTTTGGGAATTTCCATGATGATCATCGTGGCCATTGTCATATTGGGTGGGATCAAAAGAATTGCGGCAGTGGCCTCTAAATTGGTTCCATTTATGGTGATACTTTATTTTGTTACCGTAATGATTATTATGTTCCAATATATTGGCAATGTGCCGGCCATGTTATGGCTGATCGTAGAAGATGCCTTTACGGGCAATGCCGTCATGGGAGGCGCTGTAGGTGCAGTGATCGTGATCGGAGCAAGAAGAGCAGCTTTTTCCAATGAGGCAGGAATAGGAACGGCACCCATGGTCCATGGAGCTTCCAAAAACAACGAGCCTGTCAGAGAAGGCTTGATAGCCATGTTGGGTCCTTTTATAGATACCATTGTGGTGTGTACCTTGACCGCATTGGTCATTTTGTTGACTGGTGTATGGGAAAGCACCGAAAATGACGGGGTGAGATTAACTTTGTCTGCATTTGAAATGGCACTTCCTGGATTTGGGAAATACCTGTTGATGGTGGCGGTTTTGGTATTTGCCCTATCCACCATGTTTACCTATTCCTACTATGGCCATAAATGTTTCAATTACCTATTTGGAGCAGATAAAGCCAATTATTACAATTATTTCTATTTGGTTACCATCGTAGCAGGGGCGGTAGCTTCATTGGAAGTGGTTGTAAGTTTTATAGATGGGATGTATGCCATTATGGCCATTCCAACCATGATCTCCACCATCTATCTTGCACCAAAAGTAAAGGCAGCAACGAAGGTGTACTTTGAGAAGCTTAAAGCGGAAGAGAAGAAGTAGGGAAATTGGAAGATTTGAAAATTGGAAAATTAAAAGATTGGGGACAAGTTGATCGAAAGCCCTAATCTTTACCTGAGGCGAACCTTCGAGGTCAAAAAAGACCTTAAAGGTTACACTACTCTCGGCTCTTGGTTCCCGGATACTCGGGGCAGGCTTTGGTTCTTGTTTCTAACATCTCGCTTCTCGTCTCTCGCTTCTCAAATCTCACGTCTCTCATCTCAAATCTAAACCATGAACTACCTTATAGCACCAAACGCTTTCAAAGGCACAATCGAAGCAGATGAGGCTGCGGCAATCATCTCGGATACAATATCCAAGAAATTTCCAGAAGCCAATATAGAACAATGCCCCATAGCAGATGGGGGAGATGGGACCTGTTTTTTGTTGGGAAAGGAACTGATACTGCCACAGGTTGATCTTTATACCTTGGACCCGTTGGGAAGGTCTGTTTCTGGTTTTTACTTTTTGGATAAAACCAACAAAACAGCCTACTTGGATGTATCCACAGTGTCTGGGATCAAGTATTTAAAGGAATATGAAAAAAATCCCTGGACAGCCAGTACCTACGGCACAGGTGAATTGATCCGAAATGCCATATCGAATGGAGCAAAGCATATAGTACTTGGATTAGGGGGAAGTGCTACGGTTGACCTTGGGATTGGGATCTTAAATGGGCTGGGATATTTATTTTTGGATGAAAAGGGTAGGGAAATGCCGATTTTTTCTGATGTGCTTTTTAAAAATCTCCGACATATTCAAAGTCCTGTCCAAAGACAGGACATCAAGATTACTTGCCTTTGTGATGTAAACAATTATTTTTTTGGAGAGGAAGGAGCAATTCCTGTTTTCGGCCCGCAGAAAGGGTTGGATTTGAATGACTTTAAGGAATTTCAAAAAAGCTGCTCAAATGTTTTGGATTTACTTTCCACAAAATCAGGTAAGGAAATTAATGACCAACCTGGTTTTGGTGCAGCAGGGGGAATAGCATTTGGACTTTCATTCTTTTTTCCTGTAGACATTCAGATGGGAGCCCAATGGTTTTTTGAAAAAGCGGGAATCGAAGAAAAAGTAAAGCGATCAGATACCATCATAACAGGTGAGGGAAAGTACGACAGCCAATCAGCAGGAGGAAAAGGAAGCTATGAATTGCTTCAAATTGCAAAAAAACATGGTAAAAATATCGTGTTGATCACTTCGGGGAAAGGTGGAAATGATGCTGGATTTGATGAGATCTTGATATTACCTGATTTGGATTTTGATCAAGCGGATTTTCAGGAAAATGCCAGAAAAAACTTGGTTAAATGTGTAGAAGCATGGGTGGAGTCTTTTTAGTTTTGATAGGGATATTATTGATACTAACCTCAATTTTTGCTGATTTTGCAGGATAAGCCCAACCTTCCATCAATTAGAGATGACAGATGCTGGAAGCCTGAGAAAAGATAACTTTTTTAATGACTTCAATCATATTCTATGGGTAGGGAATTGGCTAACTTGAGGAAATCAAAAAGACCTGATTTCAAATCATATGGGTAGCCTCAATGTTATCATATTAAAAAGTAAAAAAGATAAGTCTGAATATTTTCATATGCTGATTGAGGATATAAAGGCCTTGGAAGAAATGCTCCAACAGGGTTTGATAGAGAAATCACCCATTCGGATAGGGGCAGAGCAGGAATTTTTTATTGTCACCAATGAATTTTTACCAAATAACAATGCCCTCGAGCTCTTGAAGGAGATCAATGACGAACACTTTACAACCGAAATTGGAAATTTTAATCTGGAAATAAATCTTGACCCAATAGAACTCAAGGGTGATTGTTTTAGTCAAATGCATAGGCAACTTTCCAACCTACTCGATAAGGCAAAGTCCGAAGCAGCTAAACTGGATTCAAAAATAATCCTGACAGGAATACTCCCGACACTCTCCCAAAATCATATTACCGTTGAAAATATGACACCGGTACAGCGATATCTTGTCTTGAATGAAGTCACAAAGGATCTGAGGGCACAGGATTTTAATATCCATATTCGGGGCGTTGATGAGCTTACTATCCTGCAGGACTCTGTTATGCTTGAAGGTTGCAATACCAGTTTTCAGATGCATCTTCAGATTGATCCGGTTGAATTTACTGAAAGTTACAATTGGTCTCAGGCAATAGCAGGTCCCATCCTAGGTATTTGTAGCAATTCTCCACTATTATTTGGCAAAGAATTGTGGAGTGAATCCAGAATTGCATTGTTTACCCAATCAGTGGATATTCGAACAAGTACCTATTTATTGAATGAGTCGCAACCAAGGGTAAATTTTGATTCCGGTTGGCAAACCGGTGAAGTGATAGATATTTTTAAAGATAATGTGGCGAGGTTTAAAAGCTTGGTGACATGTGAAACACTGGAAGATAGCATGGATATTATGAACCAAGGAGAAATTCCAAAACTCCGTGCACTCAACCTACATAATGGGACTGTATACAGGTGGAACAGGGCATGTTATGGGGTAGGGGGTGGAAAGCCCCATCTTAGGATTGAAAACAGGTATATTCCTGCAGGCCCTACACAGATTGACCAAATTGCCAATATGGCTTTATGGATAGGTGTGATGAAAGGCAGGCCAGAAAAGTATGATAGGATTCATGAAAAAATGGTTTTTAAAGATGCCAAATCCAATTTCTACCATGCTGCGAGATATGGTATGGGTGCTCAGTTCAAATGGGAGGGGAATGATATCTCCAGCCAAAAACTCATTTTGGAGGTATTTCTTCCCATTGCCTATGATGGATTAAGAAAATCTGGAGTATCTGAAAATGATATCACCACCTACCTTTCAATCATTGAAAAAAGGGTAGGTTCCCATTGCGGGGCTGATTGGATGATCAAAAGTTATCGAAACCTGTTGACCACCAAAAAAAGGAATGAATCCTTACAGGTGTTGGCAGCGAATATTTTTCTAAACCAGGAAAAGGACATACCCGTGTCTAATTGGGAAATATTGGAATCAAGCGCGACTACAACCTTCAATATTAAAAAGAAGGTGCACCATATCATGAATACGGATATTTTCTCTGTGGAAGAAAAGGACAGCTTGGAGCTTGTGCTGTACATTATGAAATGGAAGAATATCCATCATATGCCCGTGATTAGAGGGGACAAAGAACTGGTGGGAATTCTTTCATGGAAGGATTTAGTTCCCTATTTTGACAGAAAAGAAATCAAGTCAATAGCAGTTGAAATGCTGATGAAAAAAGATGTCATTACCATTTCTCAGGATAAAAGTGTGGATGAAGCAAAAGAATTGATGAAGTTTCATCACTTCAATTCCCTCCCTGTAGTAAAGGAAAAAAAATTAGTAGGTATAGTAACCATGAAAGACGTTTGATTTTATGGTTATGGTCTACAGCAAAGCCCTAAAAGAAAAGCTAGAAATAGGTAGGGTAATCGGGAAAATTGATACAGGTAGGCCGGGTCCTACTTTGGTTTTTTTTGCAGGGATTCATGGAAATGAGGTTGCAGGGGTTTTTGCTTTTGAGAAAGTCTTTGCTGACCTAGAAAAAATAAAGGATAAAATCCATGGGAAAATTTATGGTATTAGTGGTAACCTCAAAGCACTTGCTAATAACGAGCGCTATATCAAAGAGGATCTCAATAGACTGTGGACCAAATCAAATATCAAAAAGATAGTAACAAAAGAGACTCCTACTGAAGAGGAGGAAGAATTGGTCGACTTGTTGGGGATATTAAAGGAGATTTTAAAAGATGATTCAGGTCCCTTCTATTTTATAGACCTGCATACGACCTCAAGCAAAACCATTCCATTTATCACCATAAATGATGCCCTGATCAACAGAAAGTTTTCCGTCCTATTTCCAGTCCCGATTATTTTGGGGATTGAGGAGTTTATGGATGGACCATTGCTGAGTTACGTCAATCAATTGGGATATGTGGCCATTGGATTTGAATCAGGGCAACATGATGAGGAAGCTGCCATAACCAATAATATTGCCTTTATTTTTCTGTGCTTGGTATTTGCGAGATTGATCAAGAAGAAATCACTAACAGAATTTGAAAGTTATTTCAACCAACTGGAAAATGCTTCAGGCAAAGTATCCGAGATTTTTGAAATCATCTATATTCACCGGATCCAAAATGGGGAGCAATTTAATATGGTGCCATGCTTTGAGAGTTTTCAAACCATCAAAAAAAGCACCCCTTTGGCAATCAGCGATAGTCTTCCCATAGTATCTCAGTACGCAGCTAGGCTTTTTATGCCCTTATACCAAAAGCAGGGCAGTGATGGTTTTTTTCTGATCCGTAGTATTACTAATATCGCCCTTAGGCTGTCATCTTTTCTCAGAAAAATCAGATTTGACAACCTTCTGGTTTTCCTTCCTGGAATCAAGTGGGAAAACAAGGAAAAAGAAATCTTAAGGGTAGACCTGAATATAGCAAAGTACTTTACGGGGCCTCTTTTCCACTTGCTGGGCTACCGCATCCGGGTCATGGATGAAAACTACCTCAGGCTCTACAACCGTGAACATGCCGCAAAAACTGATATGTATAGGGGAGAGAAGTGGTATTGATTGGAGGGGGATAAAACAATGATGAAGTGGGCTAAGAATCAGATTTTTTCCAAAATCCTAAAATTTGTATTCTGAGCATAAATCAAAATAGATAGCGACCGTATGTAGCAGCTAGGTACTCCCCAGGTTTGATCACCTGCGGGAGTTTTGTTTTTTTTAAAGGCTAGTTGATTGGGTGAGAACATTGAGAATCAAAGCGTGGGAATTGGTTTTGGAAATGGGGGAAATAGCTTAGATTTGATCAGGATGGAGAAAAAATCGAGTTTGTTTTCATATATGAGAATGAGAAGTTTAGTGCAATTTCGATTTTAATTATACCGAATTCGGGGTAATTAGAATAGAAGTCGAATTCATTTCCATTACCAGTAGATAACCATACATTTTATACTGACAACCATGGCTAAAAAAAAGAATATAACTGTTCAGGGAACAGATATTACCATTTTTCAATATAAGGATGGAGAATACATTTCATTAACTGATATGCTGAGAGCTAAAGATGGGGACTTTTTTATATCTGATTGGCTTAGAAATAGAAATACGGTTGAATTTTTAGGTATTTGGGAATCTGTTTACAATCCGACTTTTAATTATGGCGAATTCGCCATAATTAAAAGTCAAGCAGGATTGAACAGCTATAAAATATCTGTAAAGGAATGGGTTGAAAAAACAGGTGCAGTTGGCTTAAAAGCCACAGCAGGAAGATATGGAGGAACATATGCACACGCAGACATTGCGTTTGAATTTGGTATGTGGATTAGTGCGGAATTCAAAGTGTATTTGATAAAGGAATTCAAAAGATTAAAGGAGGATGAAAACAATCGTCTAAAAATCGAATGGAACTTCCAAAGAACCTTGGCCAAAGTAAATTACCATATCCATACAGATGCCATCAAAGAAAATCTGATTCCTGCTGAAATCAGCAAAAAACAGGCTTCTTTTATCTATGCCAATGAAGCTGATGTGCTCAATGTGGCTCTTTTTGGGAAAACCGCTAAACAATGGCGAGATGAAAACTCGGACCAAAAGGGTAATATCCGGGATTATGCCACTATTGAGCAATTGGTAGTCTTGTCCAATATGGAAAGCACCAATGCTTTATTGATTCATCAGGGATTGGAGCAAATTGAGAGATTGATCCAACTCAACCAAATGGCTATCACGCAAATGAAATCGTTGTTGAGCCATAAGCAAACTGTGAAGAAATTGAAATAAATACTTTGCTTCAGTACTGTTCCTAAAAAATAGATGCTAATACAATTTGACAATGGATATAAGACCAATTAAAACAAAAGAAGATTACAAGGCCGCCATAATCAGGATTGAAGAACTATGGGTAGCTAAAAAAGATACACCAGAAGGAGATGAATTTGACCTTTTGGTAACATTAGTTGAGTCTTATGAAATGAAACATTTTCCAATTGCTCCTCCGGACCCGATTGATTCGAGTAAAGTTTAGTATAATTAGTTCATATAAATGACATCAAAATTAGACATATTGAAACAGTTTAAACTTCGTTTCGGAAATGGTGTTCATTCTGAATTGAGCACTTTAAAATTTTGCCAGAATAAAAAAGAATGTTTTTTGGAAGTTGGATTTGGGTTTTTCAATCCGGAAAGGAAAGAACTGAAAATGGATTTCATTTCAGGTGAACAGATTTTAGTAGATGGCAGGGAAGTTCTTTTGAATTACTTTAGACCTGAGAAGGACATTGTGGACAATGCTGGCAATTTTTTGGATTTTGATGATTATTCTATGATCAATTGTTTTGATGAATTATTGACATCAAGTGCTATTGAAAGGATTGCCAATGAATATAGCAGGGCAAAAGCGAATATATGATTTTATATAGAATCAATTTTCCTCAAAACCATTCCCCCCTCATCTCCACAGTCACCATATCATCCGACACCAACCTTTTACCAAGACCATCCATTTTGACCAGTTCATATTCAAAGAAGTAGCGCATGCACATGATTTTGCCATGGTAGAAATCTTTTTCCGGGGAACCTTTGGACAAGTTTTGGTGAGCTATTAGACCCTGATGAAGCCATTGCCAGGCAATGGTCAGGATACTGAGATATTCCAAATATAAAGTTGCATCTGCAAGGAATTCTTCGGGATTTTTTCCTGC
>NZ_JBGSXS010000179.1:0-4897 GCF_041751335.1 Aquiflexum sp. | reverse complement strand
GCTTCGGCCAACAAGGTGGTGAGGTTTGATCCGGGAAACAAAAACCAAACTGTGTACCATACCAATCACCCGATTGTCAACGATGATGTGAAACCTTGGTTTGCTCAGTACAATCCAAAAGAAATTACAGACGCACTCCCTGTCACATCCAACAGTTATATCCGATTGGCGGCTTTGACAACAAGAATTGCCGATACCGACGCTGTCACAGATGACCTTATCAAAGATGCCTTGCGCTCAAAAGATGACGCCAACAATCCAGTGTGCCGGATACTTGATCCCAAAAAGAATGGTTTCACATTTGCCTCTGTGGTCATGACCCTGACAGGAGAGCCTAATCTTCAGATTACAGCAGGTCCCCCTTCGGAAAGTGAGTATTTGAAGGTTGATTTTTCCAATTAGAAAAAGGAAAAATTATGCAGGACCAAATCATAATTGAAAGTAATGGATTGCTTTAAATCCAAGGCAGAACAATAGTACTTTTAAAACAATTGCCCCTTTACTCATCTTTAACCACTAATTTCCAAAATGAAAAAATCCCTCTTGCTCCTTTTGTTGTTGTCTTTTGGCACCGGGCTCTTTGCCCAATCCAAAACCGATATGGTCAAAGTCACCAATGATTTCCTGGAATCTCTATCTCCCAATGAAAAAAGCAGTGTCCTCTTTGCCATGAATGACAGCCTTCGTACCCAATGGACCAATCTACCGATTGGTTTGGCACCAAGGAAAGGACTTAAGTATGGAGATTTGTCAGAACAGAGCAAGATCAGTTTCCACAAGATCCTAAGTACTATCTTCAGTTCGCAGGGATATCTGAAAACCTTTGCCATCATGCAGGTTGACGATATCCTTCACGAGATTTTTGAGATTGCCCATGAGCGTGATCAGATTGATGAGCAGACCATTGGCTTTATCCGCACTTTGGATTGGGATTATGGCAATTATTTTATAGCAATTTTAGGCAATCCAACTATGGATGATGCTTGGGGTTTTAAATTTGAAGGACACCATATTTCCATCAACCTGACCGTAACCAAGAATTCGTTTACCATGACACCGCTGTTTCTTGGTTCGGACCCGGCAGTGGTGGAAGTCACCCAATATGCTGGCCTAAGACCGTTGAGCAAAGAAGAAGACTATGGTTTTTGGTTTGTCAATACCCTGGATGATACCCAAAAAGCCAAGGCCACACTCAGTCAGGAAGTTCCCAAAGATATCCTGACCAATCCTGACCGACCGCAATGGTATGCCGATTTTATGGGGATCAAAGGTTCTGAACTACGACCCGAACAACAGAAAATCCTCCATTACCTGATCGAAGAATACATGAATAACATGGAAAAGGAAAAGGCGGAAGAATACCTGGACATCCTCCATGCGAGGGGAATGGATGAAGTTTATTTTGCCTGGATTGGAAGCTATGAACCCATGAAAGCGCATTATTACATGATCCATAGCCCGGATTTTATCATAGAGTACGACAATGTCGGCTTTCTCGACAATGCCAACCATATCCACTCTATCTTCCGAGAAAAAGGAAATGATTTTGGAGAGGATATTCTCCGAAAGCACTTATTGGAACATAAACATTGATTTCATTTAAAAAATTCTCCGAATCTTTTTAAAGCGCTAATGAATGCATTATGACTTTTTTTCCCAAACGCTTCCTGATCAAAAATTCGCCAGCTGCATAAAGACCTAGCTTATCCATAGATTCGGATTTAATTGCAATATTTAATCTTTGACCCTCCATCCTAAAACTAGGATAGAGAATTCCATCTATGTTGGAATGATTTCTCATCATATCAGTATAAATTGCTGAACCTGTTATAATCTTAGTAGTTAATAGCTCAAAAATCAAATCTCACTTGCTTCTGTAAGTCATTTGGCTGTTTTTAGTAGATCCTAAGCTTTGGCCCACAGGGAAAGAAGATCTTTAAAATCAATTCGAATTTAACTTTAAAGGTTAATATTTTTAAATAAATTTGTTTTTCAACACTTTATCGTGATACCTTTGCAAAAAACATCAAGAGAAAAAGTCGAAGAATTCCTAAAGGAATTTAAGGATAAAATGAAGTTCTGGGGAGTGGTTTTTCTCGATGATCGAGGAAAAAACTTTGAAACACTTACCCAGCTTGATATCCGCCCGAAGGATCGAGAACAAATCATAGAAGCATTAATTGTTGAAGATTACTCAGAAGGTCCAAAGCCGGAGGAAATGTACGGTACCAGAGAAATGTGGGTCTTTGGGAAAATTGTAAAAGGGCAAGAGATCTATATTAAGATTACAAAAGGAATACTAGGTTCAAAAGTCCTTTGTATTTCATTTCATTTTGCCGAGCGAAAATTAAAATACCCTTTCAAATAACCATTTTATGAAAAGTCCATTCACTGGAAAAGAAATGCCTTTAAAGCATGAGGTACGAACTGTCACTTTTCGGAAGGAAGAAATTAAAACAAGATTCCAATTTTACTTGTGCGAGGATACCGGAGAGAAATTTACCACAACAGAATTGGATGAATACAATCTGTTGATGGTAGAGCATCCCTATCGTGCTAAATACCATATCCCTCAACGAGAAGAGATCATTGAAATAAGAGAAAAATATGGTCTCTCCGCAATTAGGATGGGAGAAATTCTGGGTTTTGGACAAAACACCTACGGCCTCTATGAGAAAGGAGAACTACCCTCTTTAGCCAATGCAAACTTAATTAAGCTCGCCCGAGATCCGTTCAAATTTAGAAGTCTATTAGAGGATTGGAACTCGAAATCTGATAGTACTAAAATTGAACTTTTAAAAAGAATTGATCGATTAATCTCCCTAGAAAAACAAAAACTTATTAATCTTGACGATTATTTAATGGGAGATGATGAACCAAGTATTTTGACGGGATATAGTAAACCTAACTTTGAAAAGTTTGTAGAAATGATCGTATTCTTTTCTAACAAAACTCCTTGCTATAAAACCAAAATGAATAAACTTCTATTTTATGCTGATTTCTCATATTTCAAAGAATATGGTAATTCTATCAGCGGAATAAAATACAGGGCAATTAATTATGGTCCTGTGCCTAACATGTTTGAAACAATTTTTGAAAACCTAGTGGAAAATAATGTCATAGATATCGAATACTTTGATAAGCCTAATGGTAATCGAATTGAAAAATTACTAGCTAGAAAAAATCGGTTATTTAATTCTGAAATTTTCAGCACTGAAGAACTAGTTACTTTAGATAAAATCGCTTCAAAGTTCAAATATATTTCGACAAGAGATATAGTTGAGATCAGTCACTTAGAAAAAGGCTGGTTAGAAAATAAAGATGGTAAACAATTTATTTCTTACGATTTTGCTATGGAACTCAAAGCAATTTAAAGTGGAAAAACCAAACTTAAAACAGGTTCATTAAGCCTTCCCCAGGATAATTATTAAAGAAATAATGAATTTGATAGCTTCTATTTTAGATAAACAGAATGGATCGATCTTACTATAGAATCCCTGTCAGTTCTTTTCAAGATCTGCAAAATAAAATCAATTCCTTTTCCTTGTTAGAAAGCGAGACCAGACTTTTTCGGGGTCAAAGTCGTGCCTCTTGGAATTTAGAATCTGGACTTTTCCGAAGTTTAAGAGACAAGGGACAGATCAAGAACTTCTATCAACAAGAAGAAATCGAATTGGAAAGCTTTTTCAAAAATGCCCGGTTTTCAACTTGGACTGAACACTCCCCTATTCAAAAGCTTTCTATCGCTCAACACTATCAAGCCAGAACTAGACTATTAGATTGGTCTGAAAGTTGGGAAATAGCACTTTGGTTTGCCTTTTATGACAATGAAGAAAGAAAGGAGAGAGCACTCTATTCTATTTTTATTGATCCTTGGGATATATTTCCAGAAGAATATCAGGAATTTCCTGACTATTGTCTAGTAAGATTTATCAATCCTCAAAAGTTCTTATCAAATCCTCGAATACAAAATCAGCGAGGGTGGTTTTCCACACAAGCCGCAAGAATAATACCTCCGGATAAAGTTAGAAGTGGTGATGGAATACCTCAGTTTGACAAAATGGGTTTGATTGAAGAGGACCCACATTTCAATTTTAAGATCACAAAATTCATATTACCTGACTTTATTAGAGATGAAGTCTTGACCTACCTAAAAGAAAAAGGAATAAATGATAATTTTATTTTTCCCGATAATTAGTAAGAAAATAGTTTTAGCATAATTCTAAATTTGTCATATTTTTTCACATAATCACCGATATTGTTAGCTAGCTGTTCAAAAGAAATCTCTTCTCTAACGCAATTATTTTTTATCCTCTTTGTATAATCATAAACCGTAAGAATGATGTCATGAACTGGTAAATTTAATGTAACCTTTATCAATTAGATAGGCTTTAAAGTTTTCTATCTTTTTTCAATGTACTTCTATTTAAAATTAAAATCTTCACATCATGTTTGCCAAGCAAAAATTAAATACGATTTCAATTATTTTGGGAAGCCATCATAAGTGATAATTGCTAACTTTATAAGCTTACTATTTTCAACTTGAAACCCAACCCCAATGAAAAAACCCCTCACCATCCTCCTCTTCTTCCTCTTTTTCCAGTTATCTGCCCAATCCATTTCCGACTACCTCTCGGTACCCTTCCCGACTTCGCTGACAGCTGCTCCGGATGGCAATGCGATTGCATGGGTTTTCAATGACCAAGGAGTGCGGAATGTTTTTTATGCCAAGGCACCTGGATATGAAACCAAGAAACTCACCGATTTCAAAGGCGATATCGGAGTGGATATCGGGGATTTGGTCTTTTCTCCTGATGGGAATTCTTTGGTGTTTGTGAGGGGAAACAGCCGAAACCCTGTTGGTGAACCCGCCAATCCGGCCCAATTGCAGGAAAGT
>NZ_JBGSXS010000178.1:0-7055 GCF_041751335.1 Aquiflexum sp. | reverse complement strand
AGTCACGATTTACAAGAGCCTTTGCGAAAAATCCGTATGATTGCAGGGAGAATATTGGAAAAAGAAAATCAAAACTTATCCGATAGTGGAAAAAATTATTTCTCCCTCATGCGGAAGGCAGCCCAACGCATGCAAACACTCATTCAGGATTTACTTGCCTTCTCCCGTTTAAGCATGGCAGAGAGAAAATTTGAACCCACTGACTTTACCATTATTATTGAAGAAGTAAAAAATGAATTTAAAGATGCTATTGCAGAAAAGAATGCAGTGATAGAAGTAAATGAAATTTGCGATGTAAAAGTTATTCCTTTTCAGTTTAGTCAGTTGATGCACAATCTCATTAGCAACTCACTCAAATTTTCAAACCCGAAAATACCACCGCATATAAAAATTAGTAGCGTAAATATAACATACAGCAAAATAAATATAGTAAACCTTACACCACATAAAGAATACTGCCACATTAGTATTTCTGACAACGGCATTGGATTTGAAAATGAATTTGTTGATAAAATATTTGAGGTGTTCCAAAAACTTCACGGTAAGGAAGAATACGCTGGCACTGGAATCGGGCTTGCTATCGTAAAAAAAATAGTTGACAATCACAAAGGCATTGTCATTGCAACAAGCAGTCTTAATAATGGTGCAACCTTTAATATTTACATTCCTGCATAACCAAAGGACAGCAACCCGCTATTTATACTTCTTGCCGATGATGATGGAGCAGACCGCCTGATCTCATAATTTCATAATCTGGCCTAATAATTGCGCAATTCTTTACTCCACATACTAAACAAGAATTGCTATTCTTGTTTAGCTATAAGCGTAACAATTTTTAAGCTGATAACTTTCAAATAAGAGGATAACCATATTTCAATCAATTCGCTTTATCAGAAACTTTTGGTAGTGTGAAATAAAAGGTACTACCCATACCCGGCTCCGATTTTGCACCGATTGTCCCTCCATGGATTTCCAGGATCCGCTTACACGCCGACAGTCCTATTCCTGTTCCTTGTATTTTGTCATGTGTATGCAGTCTTTTCATAAATCCAAATACCTGATCTGCATGCACCTGTTCAAAACCCATCCCATTGTCTTTAACAAAAACACTGATTTGATCACCCTTATCATCAAACTCCACTTTTATCACAGGTTTAGCTTCAGAGCGGTATTTAATAGCATTACCAAAAAGATTCTGAAAAAGCCGTACAAGTTGGATCTTTTCCCCTTCAATTTTTGGCAATTCAGATATAATAAAAGTAGCGTTATTTTCATTCACCTGATTTTCGATCATTTCCAGCGCGATTCCACATACTTCATTTAATGAAACTTCTTCAAATTCAATCTCCTTCCCATCTATTTTAGAATATTCGAGGAGATCTTTAATCATCAGTTTCATCCTTTTGGCATTACTTTTTATCAGCGTAAAATACTTTTTACCATCACTATCATCGGGAAAATACCCATCTTGGTCCAACAAACTCATCAAACCGGATATGGTATTCAAAGGAGCCTGCAAATCATGTGAGGCCGTGTAGGCGAAATGTTCCAAATCTTGATTGATCTGTTTAAGCCGTTGAACAGTATGTTCAGCCTTTTCTCTGGCTTTCTTCAATTCCAATTCGTATTGCTTGCGCTGGGTGATATCAAGCACGGAAAATCTATAAACAGGCTGGTAACCCGAACGATCCAGTATTCGCCTGGCATTGATCAAAGTCGGAAGCTTGGTTGATTCTTTTGTTTTGAGCTCGATGTTTATCTCGGAAACCTCACCCTGCATTTTAAGCAAAGGCATGATATGAGTTTCAAAGTAAATCTTCCCTCCTATCCCCAATAAATCCTGAAAGGGTTTTTGATACACGATTTCGTCCCGCTCATAGTCTAACCAATCCAATAAGGTGGCATTTATATTGACAATAAGTCCGTCTTCCCGCATGGACATATATCCAAAAGGGGCATTTTGGAAAAGATCTTCTGCGTCTTCTAAGAATGGTTGGGTATTCAAGGATCAGTTATTTAAATACGTTTTAATACTATGAATAACTTGTTCAGGAGCAGTAAGGTGAGGACAATGTCCTGAGGTGTCCAAAAGTTCATACCTGCTTTCAGGCATTTGTTTATGAACATATTTTCCGACCTGAACAGGGGCAATTACATCTGGGTGACATTGGATGATCAAAGCGGGTGTCGAAACCTTGGATAAATCCTCCCTGTTATCTCCCAGAAAGGTCACCCTTGCAAAATGTTTTGCGATTTCAGGATTCATATTGCAAAAACTGTTCCTAAGTTCTTCAGAGTATTCAGGCTTTTCCGAATTTCCGATAATTACAGGCGTTATAAAGCTTGACCAACCCAGATAATTACTCTCCAGGGTTTCTATCAATTCATCAATATCCTCTCTAGAAAAGCCTCCAAAATACCCATCATCATTGATGTAGCAAGGGGAAGGCCCTATCAAAACCAAATTCTCAAAAAGATCAGGCCTTTTGGCCGCAGAAAGTACCCCGATCATGCTGCTTACAGAGTGTCCTACATAAATAACCCTTTGGAGATTCAGTCCTTCACAGATTGCTATAAGGTCATCGGCATAGCCTTTGAGAGAACTGTATTTTTCATAATCATAGGCACTTTGATCTGAGTTTCCAGACCCCACATGGTCAAACAAAATAATCTGATAATCATCCTCAAAAGCAGGTTCGATAAATCGCCACATATTTTGATCACAACCAAATCCATGTGCAAAAACAATCGGCTGGGTACCTTTTCCAAAAATTTTAATATTATTCCTTAGTATTATTTCATTATTCATGTTTAGGTAATTTCAAATTAACTTTAAAAAAAGACATGCCCTAAAATACGATATATTTTCAGGTTTGGATAAAGCAAATCGACTTAATTCTATAAGAATCCAACATTTGTATCCATTTACAATCAAAGATCTGAAGGGACCAATGAAGTAAAATTCTTGAAAATCCGGCCCATAAAATTCCTTATGTTTTTTTTGAAAACAATCGGATATGGCTGAAAATCAGATCTTTTTAGGGTATTATTTTTTTACACTGATCGCTATTCCTGAGTTGCTGCTTTTATCCACCGTGGTGATATATTCAGGATGATTGTTGACAAATTCCAAATACGCTCTGATTCCTCCTAAGTTTTGAAGCACATTATGTGCTGTAAATCTTCCGCCCTCTTTTAATTTGGGATGGATATCTTTGAAATACTGAACATACCAATCTTTGTCCGCATCCGAAAACACAAAATCAAAAGGTCCTTTCACCTCTTTGACGATCTGATGGGCGTCACCAAGTCTGAATTCCACAAAATCAGAGAGACCTGCCTTATTGATATTTTCTATGGCCTGCTTCTGTCGATTTTTATCCAATTCAACGGTTATCAGTTTTCCCCCGGTTTTACTGAGGGCCCAGGCAATCCAAACCGTTGAATGTCCTGTAGAGGTCCCGATTTCCAGCGCAGATTGATAGTTGTTTTCAACGATGAGGTCGTGTAGGATCTTTCCGTCTCCAAAAGGGACATTGAGGTCTCTCCATTGTTGTCTGTTGTCATTCAGAAACTTCTCAACCTTTTCATCAAGGTCTTTCTGATTTTGTCCGTGGCAGATTGATCCCATGACAAATGATAGTACAAATAAAAACAGGATGCTGATTTTCATGTTTGTTTTCATGGCATTTGGGTTTATGATTTTAATTTAAACTGATAATTCCGGAAATTGAAATTAAAACAGATCAAAGAAACAAACCTATTACTGAATCGTCCAAAGATAAATTGTATAGCCATTCACCGACTCTACTTTATCAGGAACCCAATCACCCATATTGAATGTATTGGAAACCACCCTAGAACCTGGTTTTAACTGTTCCAGCAGTTTTGGCCTTAATTTCAGATTCAAGGATTCCAATAGGTATAATGTGACCACGGATGCTTCCCTTACATCCGCTTCAAAGAGATTCCCGAGTTCGAATGTAACTTTGTCTGTTACCCCTGCATTCTGTGCATTTTCATTGGCTTCCTTAATCCTTTGTGGATCTATATCGATGCCTTTACCGGTGGTTCCATAAGTTTTGGCGGCGGTGATTACCATCCGCCCATCACCACAGCCAAGGTCATAGACAATATCGGATTTTTTCACATCAGCTAACTTTAGCATGGCATCTACTACAGTCTGCTGGGTCGGAACATATACTACATCCTGGGCATAAGCCAAACCTGAAACCCCTAGACCTATCAATAGGGAGAGGAATAAATTCTGAATTGTTTTCATATTCTTATTATTTATGGTTGTTGAAATTATTAATTACACACTGGATTATATTTACTTTTAGGTCTAAAGCCATTTTTGATTTAACCTGAATTATCAGCACCTGATTGGATAATTGAAGGTTTGAAAAGCACCAACAAAGCCCCCGCCAACAATACCGAAATTCCTACAAAAGCCCCCCAACCTGTATAGGCAATACTGGAATAAAGCAGGTAGGTACTTGAGAGGCAGAACACCAAAGGCAATATGGGATAGAAAGGAACCTTAAAAGGTCTTGCTGCATTTGGTTCTCTTTTTCTCAAAACAAACAAAGACAATCCCACCATCAACAGAAAGAACCAGAAAACAGGGGCTGTATAATCTATCATGGTTTCAAAACCACTTCTTGAGAACAGCCCAAAACTTACCAGAACCATGGCTATGGCACCTTGAATGATGAAAGCATTGACAGGTCCCTCAGATTTGCTTTTCCATTTTCCCATAAATCCAAACACCGGGAAATCCCTGCCCAATGCATAATTTGACCTTGCTCCTGTAAAAATGGTGGCATTGGCAGATGTCAGTGCAGCCACACCTACCAAAATCGAAATCAACACAACTCCTGTCTTTCCAAATGCATTCCCCATCAGGTCGCTGGCAATGGCACTTGAACCGGCCATCCCTGTAAGTCCCAAACTTCTTAGAAAAGCAAGATTAACCAACACATAAATCGTGGTAATAAGCAATATCCCGAAAATCAATGCCATTGCAATCTTTTTTGACTTCATTTCGGCGGATATATAAGCAGCTTCATTCCAGCCTCCAAAGGTCAATAGCACAAAAACCATGGCAAGACCCAGTGAATTTCCTGAACCTGAATCAGTAACCTGAACTGTCTCAGGTACAGGGGATAAAATAAACAGTCCCACAAAAATGAGAACAAGCAAACCAAGTACCTCAAAAAGGGTAAGTATCTTCTGTGCTCCTGTACCCATATTGATACCCCTGAGATTGATAAGAGTGAGGACCACAACTGCAAATCCAGCATATACAACCGAGGACCTGGGGCCAATTTTGTAGATTTCGGTGGCATAATCCCCAAAAATAAAGGCCAACAATGCAATGGAACCGGTCTGTATCACACTCATCCTTGCCCATGCAAAAAGAAAAGCTATTCTCTTGCCAAATGCCCTCATCAAAAAATAATAATCGCCTCCAGTATTGGGAAAAGCTGTTGAAAGTTCTGCATAGCACAGGGCACCTGCCAATGAAACAAATCCACCGACCAACCAGACCGAAAGCATCATCCATCCAGTGTCCACATTACCAGCAACCAAAGAAGGTGCTCGGAAAATACCGGCACCGATTACAATCCCAACAATCAAAGCCACAACATCTACCGTCCGCAATACCCTTGCAGGCTTGATGGATAAGGATTGGTTTTCCTTTTCATTCAAAACAATTTCCGTATTTGTTCCTGGTCTTGACATGATTCTAAAATGGTAAGAAAATATTTCAGAGATTGTCTGGAGTCTATGGAATTGGTAAAAAAATGAAACTATTTGATTTGAAAAAATAAATTTAAGATTTGGACAGCTCTTTAAATATTAACTTACTGAATATAAATGTTTATCTAAAAAATTCACATAAAAATTTCATACTTAATTATATAAGTGGCAGAATGGAATGGTTTATTTATTGGAAGACAACCAAATCGTTAATTCAACTTAAAAAAACTTGAATTTGGAACATATATCAATCGATAAGTTCCCTTTCAGCGGATTATTCGCTAATTTAAATTCCAATTCAAAACCAAAGTATTATGAAAAATACAGTTTCTCAAATCGGGTCAATTTTGGTCAATCTTGCCTTGATATTCATGGTTTCATCAAATATGGCATTAGCTCAGGGCGCATCCGAAAAAGTGACTCCTAAGATCAACTTGGAAAATCAGGAATCAAGGACTATGGAACATAACGGCAAAACTGTCATCATTCCATCCAGCATCAAAGATGAGACTGTCACAGGATACACATCTTACCGGATGGGCTATAATCTGCTAAGTGATCCCAAGGAATTTATGGGAAGATGGAACCTGACTTTAGATATGAATGGAAAAGAGACTCCTTCATGGCTTGAGGTAAAACAATCCGGTTTATCCACTTTGGTAGGATATTTTGTCGGAGACCATGGCAGTGCCCGTCCAATTTCCAATATCAACTTTGAAAATGGGAAAATCACCTTCAGTATTCCTCCTCAATGGGAAAGCTCTGATAAAGACCTGAAATTTGATGGGGTTTTGTCTGGAGATAATCTTACCGGTACCATTCAATATCCCAACGGTGATAAATTTACTTATGTAGGAGAAAGAGCCCCTTCATTGGTAAGGGACAAAAATCCAACATGGGGTAAACCCATCAATCTCTTCAATGGCAAAAACTTGGATGGCTGGCATGCGGACAAATCTGAAAATCAATGGGTAGTAAAAGATGGAATCTTGAGCAGTCCCAAATCAGGAGCTAATCTGATATCCAATGAGAAATTTGATGATTTCAAACTTCTGGTCGAATTCAGATATCCTAAAGGAAGCAATAGTGGAATTTACCTAAGGGGAAGGTATGAATTGCAGATCCAGGATGATATAGATCAGGAACCATCAAATCTTCTTTTTGGTGGAATCTATGGTTTCTTGACACCCAACGAAATGGTTGCCAAACCAGCGGGAGAATGGCAGACCTATGAAATAACCTTGATCGGAAGAAGGCTGACAGTAGTGGCAAATGGCAAAAAAATAATC
>NZ_JBGSXS010000177.1:0-3149 GCF_041751335.1 Aquiflexum sp. | reverse complement strand
TTATTACTGTCGTCCGACTAAATTAAGAAAATAAGATTAAAGTGCCCTCATTTCTTAAATGGGGGCTTTTTTTATGGATTATGAAAACCACCCCCTATCCCGAGAACCATATTTCGGTTTGGATATTATTGAGTTCCTTTTGAAATATACTTTTACAATAGGTCTCAGTATTGACCAGGAACTTTTCAAGGCTGACGTATGAGCACAGGTTTTTTGCTGCCACCATTACCATGGTGGAAAAGTCCTCAGCCTCTTTTATCCGTTTATGGAGCACTGAAAACAGCAGGTTTAGGATCAGGGCGACCCATATCTGGATTTTGATACCGTTCTCACTGTCCGACAAAAAATATTTCAGTTCGAAATTCTGCTTTATCTGCTTGAACAGCACCTCAATGACCCATCTGTTCTTATAAAGCTGGGCTATGGTCAGGGCTTCGTGTCCCATCAGATTGGTGATGAATTCCAGTCTTTCACCGCTCTCCGGGTCAAAATAGCATACCAATCTTAGCTCAACTGTCCGAGAAACGCCGTTCTCCCTGTATCTCAGCAATATAACCTGATCTGACTCGATGTCCCGGGAATTCGAACAGTCAAAATCCATTACGATCTCGTATCTGGCGTTGTCTTTTTTTCGTGTCACAAAATACCGGTTTGAACTGCTCCATTTTTCAAAGCAGGAATAACGGTTGAAACCCTTGTCGAACACTGCTATCCCGTATTCCTGAAGCTCCATGACTTTGAGGAATATGTTTTCATTGGTTGCCGCCGAACGGATGCATATAAAATTTGGGACCCCTTCGGCCAGGTTCATTTTGGCAAACACCTTGGCTCCCCCTTTTTTCTTTCCGTCCAAAGGGTTACGCCCGGCCCCTTTCAGGATTTCCTTGAAAAGTGTGATGGTCGTGGAGTCAAAGACTTCCACCATGCCGGGATCCACCTCTCCCCCGATATCCAGCCAGTTGCCCTGAAGACTTGTTCTGTAATAAGTATAAAGCCTCAAGTAAAGCAGTGCGAACACCTTGCTGTCACGTTTGCGGTTTGCGTCTGATAGTGTGCTCCTGGCTGGCAACTGTTTGAAACCGAAAGGGATCAGCTTCTGGGCAATCAGGGAAATATTCTTGCAGACCTCCCTGAGACTGCCATTCCGGGTAAGGAAGGCATAAAACATACATATGAAATGGTCTGCGGATTTAAGTTTCTTGTAATACCTGTCAGAATTTTCCTGTTCAACGACCTGGTTGAAAATCTCTTTCGGGATCATTGTTAAAAGCTGGGCAATGATAGGATGCCCGGACAAAAAAATATTCTTAACTTGCTTCATATTGTTTTTTCTTGGTCGAAACAACAATATAAAAAAGATGGGACAGCTCCAAAAAGCTTCCCATCTTTCATTTTGTATTATTCTCAGATTAAATTATTTTGCATACTTTTAATCTCGGACGACAGTAATTACAAATCCCAAATCCTTGCTCACGTTTTCATTGACTACCCTAAATTGATATTTCCCAGGTTTTAGCTCCAACTTCTGTGTTGTAAACTGTTTTTCTGTTTGCGTCAATTCAATGACTGTTACATTTTTTTCTTTAGTCTGGGCATAAAGACCTATAACGTTCAATACAATCAGGCATGCTGCCAAGATGCCTGCGGCTAAGAGTTTTAAAATTTTCATTTTTTATCTGTTATAATTTAATGAGAAAGGGCTTCCAATATTTCTTTAGGTTCTACACGGTTGCGGTAATCCCCGCCTTCTGTCCGTGCTAACAAAACCTCACTGTCGGAATCAATCACAAAAACAGCAGGTACAGCTATTTCACCGGATTTGTCCTCATAATAAGAATGGAAATCGATACCAAGTTGACCCAATGCATCGACAGCACTGTCTGCATTCCTGAAAATGGATGTGAACTTGCGGGATACTGTATTCCCTGCATCTGAAAGGACTTCGAATGCCAATTGATTCTTCTCCTTCATGCTCAATGACTGATCGGGAGTTTGGGGGGAAATAGCGATCAGATTGGCTCCTGTCGTTTTGATTTGATCCAATGCTGACTGGTAAGTGCTTAACTGTAAATTACAGTAGGGACACCAAGTGCCTCTGTAAAAAACAATAACAAGTTTTCCCTTTTTCAACAGTTCTTCCGAGCTGACAAGCCTCCCTGTAGCATTGGGCAATGTAAAAGAAGGGGCTTTGTCCCCAACCTGTATCACCAAGGGTGAGTTGTGTTTTTCTTGAAGCTGCCTGGCATCATGGTCGAATATCTTAAGGGATTCTTCGGGTAACATACCAGACAATTGACCGGTAAGTTGTTCTAATCCTTCTTTATAAGAAGGTGCATTTGTTGTGTTTTGCATAATGTTTTTTTAAATTTTACTATGCAAAGGTGGGTCAATATATAAAGTGGTAGTTATAAGAAATCCTATGCTCTTCGGTACTTTTCGGACATTTGGTTTTTGAATTCCAAGGGGGTCATCCCTGATTCTGATTTGAATACTTTGGCGAAGTAAGAGCTGTCCGTGAAGTTCAATTCAAAAGCTATTTCAGAAATTGTTCTGTCAGTAAAGGTTAAAAGTCGTTTGGCTTCCAAAATACTCCTTGCCCTGATTATTTCTGTTGCTGTTTTATTGGTAATTTCTTTGCAAATCAGGTTCAAATGATGGGTCGTAATATGCAACTTATCGGCATAAAATTGGGCGGAGTTGCTTTCAATAAAATTTTCCTCCAAGGTGGACTTGAACTGCTTAAATTGCACTAGGTATTTTTTTGAATTGACAGGGGTGCCCGATGTATCAAGATAGCGCTGCACTTGAGCCAATAAAATATGTAAATACGACTGAATGATTGTGGGGTTTTTATCATTCCGCTCTTGTTCGGTCTCAATTTGATGGATAAGATCCAAGATACTGGCAAATTCTTTTATAGTAAACTCAATACAGGGATTGGAATACAGGTTGTCTAAAAAACTGAGCTCAAATAAGGTGTCTTTATTGGAACGTTTGAGCAGATAGAATTCTTCGGAAAATAAGATTGTACCACCACTAAGGGGCTGCCATTCTTCAAAATGGTGAACTTGGTTGGGAGATATAAAAAATAAGCTGTTTGGCTTAACCTCATATTCATTATAGTCTATAATTTGTTTGGATTGCCCTTT
>NZ_JBGSXS010000176.1:0-5128 GCF_041751335.1 Aquiflexum sp. | reverse complement strand
GATTCCAATAGAACTGTCTACCTAGAAAATGTTGAAAACATTGAAGAGAATTTTGGATTGAAAATCTTAGTACATGAAAAATAGATCGATCAGATGGACACTGACTATTGGAACTCTAGCTGTAGTCTTAGCTTATAGTTTTATTCAATATCCTGAAAAGGTCCAAGAGCGCCCCAATATTCTATTTTGCATTATGGATGATGCTTCTCCCCACATGAGCGCTTATGGTATTGACTGGGTTTCCACACCACATTTTGATCGCTTAGCCAGGGAAGGCTTGTTATTTACCAATGCTTACACACCAAATGCCAAGTGCGCCCCATCAAGAGCCAATGTATTGACTGGACGAAATTCTTGGCAATTGGAGGAGGCTGGCAATCATGGGGCGGTTTTCCCTGCCAAGTTCAAGACTTTTCCTGAAGTATTGAGAGAAAATGGATATGAAACTGCCAGGACTGGTAAAGAATACGCTCCAGGTGATCCTGGGATGATTGATGGAAAAAGACGTGAGCTTATTGGTTATCCGGTAAAGAAACACAACACCGAACCTTGGACAACAGGCATGAGCAGTGCGGATTATTCTGCTGAATTCGATTATTTTCTTGATAATCTAGAAGATGGTAAGGCTTGGTTTTTTTGGTATGGAGCCCATGAACCCCATCGAAAATATGAATATGGCTCAGGTCAGACCAATAGCAAAAAACTGGAAGATATTGATCGCGTCCCAGCTTTTTGGCCGGATACCGATACGGTAAGAAATGATATGCTAGATTATGCCCTAGAGATAGAATATGCTGATATGCATTTGGGAAGGATGATAGAAAGCCTTGAAAAGAGAGGCTTATTGGATAATACAATCATCGTCATGACTTCGGATCATGGAATGCCTTTCCCTAGGGCAAAAGCGCAGGAATACATTTACTCCAACAAAGTGCCCTTGGCTATCAGATGGCCCAAAGGAATAAAAAGCCCAGGCAGAATTATCAAAGACTTGGTGAGTTTTATTGATTTTGCGCCTACATTTTTAGAATTGGCAGGGATAAAGTTTGATGATTCTGAAATGCATCCCTCTCCAGGAAAAAGCCTGACAGATATCTTTTATTCAAACAAAGAAGGTCAGGTAAATCCAGAAAGAGATTTTGTTTTGATTGGGCGAGAACGACATGATTATGGCAGACCAGAAAATAAAGGTTTTCCCATTCGTGGTATAGTTTCCAATGATTACTTGTACCTGTTCAATTATGATATTTCACTGTATCCTGCTGGAAACCCTGAGGTAGGATATTTGGATTGTGATGCTTCGCCGACTAAGACACAAATACTCAATATGCGTCGATCCGGTCAAGACCAGTTTTTCTGGAATTTGTCCTTTGGTAAAAGAACTTCTGAAGAGGAATTCTTTAACGTCACGAATGATCCAGATTGTATGATCAATCTATCCGAAGACCCTAATTTACTTGAATTGAAAATGTCTTTGAAAAATCGGATGGAGGCAATTCTCAAAGAGCAAGAAGATCCAAGGATGTTTGGTAATGGGGATGTTTTCAATTCTTATCGCTTCCACAAACCAATCGGATGGAATTACTATGAGCGCTTTATGGATGGAGAATTTACAGTAAAAGATACTCCTTGGGTAAACCCTACAGATGCTGAAAAAGGACCAATAGATTAGAAAAAAAATATTCCAAAATGACCTATAAGAACCTATTCAAGTGCTTGATGATTCCGATCATCTTCTTTGCATATTTAGTAAATGTGCCGCTATTCGCTCAAGATGTAGCAAATAAAAATCAACCTAACATTGTCCTCTTGTTTGTAGATGATTGGGGATGGTCGGATGTGGGCTACCGCAATGACAGGTTTGAAACTCCCCACATCAATCAACTGAAAAGAGATGGGATGGAATTCGAAAGGGCGTATGTACCTACCCCTACCTGTAGTCCAAGCAGAGCAAGTTTGTTAACAGGAAAGGAAGCTATACGACTGGAAATGCCCCGCCATATAGAACATAAAAATAAGGACGGTAGCAATGATGAAAAGTATAATTACTGGAAAAATGATCCTGCACAAATGCCTTCTATCAATTGGTTGCCTTTAGAAGAAGAAACGTATGCAGAAGTTTTGAAAGAACATGGCTACTACAACATTTTCATTGGAAAATGGCATTTAGGGCATGAACCCTATCATCCAATTCATCAAGGCTTTGATGAGATGTTTGGGACTGGTAATTGGGGTCATCCCAAAAGTTACTACCCTGAATTTTTCAAGGATGATTTGCTTTCTGAGTATACAGAAGATTATCTGACAGATATCCTGACAGATAAAGCTGTGGATTTTTTAAACAACTACAAACAAGAAAATCCATTTATGCTGACCTTTTGGTATTACAATGTTCACTCACCTTTTGTGGGTAGGAAAGATCTTGTTGATCATTTTCTTGCAAAGGGTTATGAATCAAAAGAAGCTACCTATGCTGCCATGGTTGCAAGTGTGGATGAATCCGTCGGTCGCGTAAGAGAGGCACTTAAGCAAAATGGATTGGATGAAAATACAGTAATATTGCTAATTTCTGATCAGGGAGGTTTCTATAGTAATGCTCCTCTATCAGGGGCTAAAACAGGCGGTAATACTTTGGGAGAGGGTGGTGCAAGAGTTCCTTTATACGTGTATTATCCAGGCTTAACAATACCTGGACATACTATAAATACGCCAATCCAAACCGTTGATGTATTTCCAACACTAATTGAAATAGCATCCCAAAAGCATTATTTATCAGATAAGATACAAGGAGTAAGCTTCATGCCTGCATTGATAGGCAAGCCCCTCGAAACAAGGGATTTGTTTTTCTATAGAAGCTACGAAGATCAGTACGCAGCCATCATATCAGGAGACTGGAAACTGATCAAATACAGAAGTGGAAAGTTTGAATTATTTAATGTAGGGCAAGATATATCTGAACAACAAAATAGAATAGGAGAGAACTTAGCCATAGAAAAAGAATTAAAAAATAAACTAGAAAAATGGGAATCTGAAGCAGTTCCTACTTATTAAAACCTATAACCTAAATACAATTAAAATGAAAAATGTACTATTAATCTTAGCAATGATCCTTTCAAATGTCCTTTGGGCATCTGATGTTCAAACCTCACTTCAAGAAAAGAAAGCCGAATACTATGCTGCTGAGGCAGTCAAGCATTTCAAACTAAAAGATTCCAAAAAGAAAGCCATATACGAGGCTAAACTGGCTCTGATTCAGGCTCAAAAGGAAATGGCTGATAAGAACAAAAGTGTTGAGCTTAAGAATTCTGAAATGGATCAATACAGAAGGCAAAATGTCTATCCATATACAAAAAAGGTAATGGATGCTATCGGTGTTCAATGGGAAAAATTAGAAATATTTAACGACAAGGTTCATCCAGAAATGAATAAGATTAAATGATATTCAATTTCTTTATTTAGTTAAGCATTGTCTAAATCATGAAAAAATTGCAAGACCAAGACAAGCTTGCTATAGTGACGCATCTAAGTTTGGTTTTAGATGCGTCATTATTTATTACGATGAAATTCAATCTATTTTAATCTCTTCACTAGTTTTATTGGTTGTTAATTCCAAATTAAGCCATATGAATAAGCTAAGTTTGAAAACAAATTTTTCAAATTGAAATAATGGAGATGCAAGTTCATTTCCAATACCAGCCCGTCAGGTTTTGAAATCCTGACAGGCCTTTCTAAAATTAAAGATCCATTAATCGATTCACAAACACCACACTCCTCTTCAACAAATCCGGATATTGCTTCATATTGATCGTCTCTGCGGGAGAGTGGGCACCTGTGCCTGATGCACCCAAGCCATCGATGCAATCCAGGTAATCGGCCACATAGGAAATATCTCCCGCTCCCCTTGAACCTGGATCGCCTGCCTCAATTGCCCCAAAACCCATATCCACACTGACTTTGCTCAGGATTTCCACCAAAGCATAATTCCCCGGAGTTGGGGGCATGGACGGAATGCCATCTTGGAATTTGATTTCGGCGGTTGTGCCGTTAAGGTTTTGGGTTACTATCTGTTTCATTTTTTCCCGGGCAGCTTCTTTTTGGGGTTCACCCAAAAACCGCAAATCTCCGGTAACAAATGCTTCCCTTGCCACTATATTCGTTTTGCCCAAAGCCTCTCCTTCACCTGTATCCGGATTATAGCTGATATCCGAACCGCCAATAAACTGTCCGGGGTTGAAAGTAAGGTATTGCTCTCCGGCCAATTCCTCCCTGAATTGATTGAGTATCCTTGATGCTTCATAAATAGCCCCGTAGCCAACTGACTCCCTAAAGACTCCTGATGAGTGCACTTGCTTTCCTGTGGTTTTCAAGGTCCATCCACTTGCCCCTCTTCTTGCCACAGTGGCAATATTGAATCCCTGGGCGGTTTCGTAACCCAAGGCATAGTCATGCTGCTTGGCCCTTTCGACAAACTCAGCCCGGCTGACCCACGAAGGGTCTCCGGCATTTTCTTCATCTCCGGGGAAATAGACAGTGATGGTCCGGTCTTTCAAAAGTCCCATTTGATCCAAAGCCTTCAATGTTGCAAAAATCATCACATTCCCACCCTTCATGTCATTTACGCCCTGACCTTTGGCAGTGGAGTCATTGACCATGGTGAAGGGGTAGAAGGGCATGTCTTTTTCAAACACCGTATCCAAGTGCCCTATAAAGAACAGCTTCTTGCCTTTTGTGCCTTTTCTGGTGGCGACAAAATGACCTGCCCGCTTCAAAGAATCCGGTAAGGTTATCCATTCGGTCTGAAAACCGATTTTGGCAAATTCCCTTTCAAAAACCCTTCCCACCTCACGGACACCCATCAGATTTAATGTACCCGAATTGATGTTAACGGTCTTTTCTAGGAGAGCAACAGTTTCTTCAAAGTTTTTGTCGATCAGGTCAATTAGTTGGCTCTCGATTTTTGTGAGTTTTTGAGAGAAGACTTGTGTGGAGATAAAGAGGAGAAGGATGAGTAAAGTGTTTTTCATTTTGTAGATATGAGATTAAAGAAACAAGAATTTGTTTCAATTTGGGATTTTGATACCAGTGGCTTTTTATTGGCACGCTGATAACGCTGATTGAGCAGATTTTC
>NZ_JBGSXS010000175.1:0-11133 GCF_041751335.1 Aquiflexum sp. | reverse complement strand
TTCTGAATCAGGTTTTCCGCTTCTGGAAAATTCAGATAATCCTTTGTATAAATTTTTCTGGTAACTCTCATCATTCAATGCAGTTCTTCCCAAGCCATAGATAGCCAAATTATCAGGCATCCAACCATCTAAGAATAAATTATAAAATGCTGGGATGAGTTTTCTTTTAGCTAAATCTCCTGTCCCTCCAAAAACAATAATGATTGTGGGACCGTTTGTATTTTCAGTTTTCGTTTTCATAGGATATGATAAAAGTCGCATAAAGTAATTGAAGGGATTTGAGAAACTTCATTTCATAAGTCGCATTTCCAACTAAGTCAACATCAGTTAAATAGTTTAAAGTTTCTTAGGACTTCAATTTATAAATGAAAAAAAATTAAGTGATTGTATTTCAGTTCAACATGTAATTCGCTTAAAATATCGCAGCCTTAGACCTGTTAAAATACTTTTTATTAGAGGCAATATCCAGAATTTTATCATGTGATTCCTACTCCAGGTTTATATCCTTATTTCCAGCAATCAGTGATTCCACGGGTATCACCAAATATCTTTTTATTAACTAATCCCCCCGAATGTTTATCTTTATTCTTTGACATCTCCTCCACTTATTATAAAACAAAAAAATTATGAAGCCCAAAATAATCAAGCCTATTCTCACCGCTATCATTTTAGTCCTAGTCACCATCGCGTGGATGCCCAATCAGATCGACTATGCTGATCCTGAAATCGAATCTCCTGAATCAGGAAGGTATTTATATGTAGCTGTTCCGGGAATCCGGAATTATTTGGGTTATGGTGGTCATGGTATTTTGGTATTTGACATGGACAATGACCATCAGTTTGTCAAAAGAATCAAAACCCAAGGATTGCTTCCAAACGGCAAGCCTTCCAATGTCAAAGGGGTGGCTGTAAGTGTGGCTCTCAACAGCATTTACGTCAGCACCCTCCACACCCTTCAACGCATTGACCTGACTTCAGAAAAGATCCTTTGGGAGAAGACCTATGAAGGCGGGGCAGATCGGATGGCGATATCCCCTGATGGTAAAACTATGTATTTACCTTCCCTTGAAAAGAACTTTTGGAATGTGGTGGATTGTGAAACAGGTAATGTCATCAAGAAAATTGAAGTGTATCAGCGGGCACACAACACACTTTATGGCCCTTCAGGAAAGCATGCTTACCTGGCCGATATTGCATCGCCATACTTACATGTGACGGATACCGAGGACCATTCTATAATCAAAAAAGTGGGGCCTTTTAGCAATGGCGTCCGTCCTTTCACCATAGACAGTCAGGAAAACCTGGTTTTTGCCAATGTGGATGATTTGTTGGGTTTTGAAGTGGGTGACCTGAAAACAGGGGAAGTGCTTCACAGTATTGTGGTGGAAGGTTGGGAAAAAGGTCCGGTACGGAGACATGGAAATCCCAGTCATGGCATCGGTCTTACCCCAAATGAAAAGGAATTATGGGTCAGTGATGGCCACAACATGCGAATGCATGTTTTCAGTGCAACACCACCCTACCAGCAACTGACTACCATACCGCTTCAGGATATGCCGGGATGGATTACTTTTAGTATGGACGGAAAATATGCTTATCCTTCCAGTGGTGAAGTAATCGATGTGGAAACCAGAAATATTCTTTTGACCCTCAAAGACGAATTCCACAATTATGTAGCGAGTGAAAAAATGGTGGAAATCCATTTTAGCAAGCATCAGATAACCAAAGCCGGAGATCAGTTTGGGATTGGGAGGGCTGTGAATAATGATCAATAGCAACTGGAGATATTTTTTTTAGAACAAATGACAGGAATATGATATTTTTGACTTTCAAGTCTAGAAATCAATAAATAGATATATTGCCGTGGCAAAAAAGAAAAAGAAAAACTCCCAGCCTGCAAAGTTATCACCCAAAGCATATTTGAAAAACAGGGCGAGAACTTTGCCCATTTACAAGTGCTGGGCTTTAATTTTTTACTTAGCATGATTGAGGTCATCTACAGATTAAAATTAGATGACGAATGGATGGATCCGGATTTTTCAAAAAAAAGAATTGAAGCAGATGGAACAGTCGAGTTTAAAATTGACTATAATGAAGGTTATGCAATAAGGGCCCTTGAATTGATTGAACCCCTTATTGAGGAGTTGGATGAAATTACAGGGGATGATGCAGGCTTTAAGGAGAAATGTCAATACTTGATAGAAAAAGTAAATAGGCACATTGCCAAAAACCCAGATGTGTCACAATTTTACGACGTGCTCTCCGATATATATTTTGGTATGGGGGATAAAGAAAAATGTTATCAAACCCTTCGAAAGCAGATCGAAGTTTTTCCTGATAATTATATGTCGAAGTTTATGGCGGGCATTAAACTGCTTGATTTAGATAAGTTGGATGAAATTGAAAATCTGCTAAATGGAGCTTTGGATGTAAGGGATCTAAAAGTAGGCCCTAAGGGTCTTACAGAATTTGAGGTTTGTGCTTTTTATACCTTACAATGCAAATATTTCATGCTTAAAGAAGCTTATGAAAAAGCTGAAGTTTACTATCAATTTGTAAGGGAAATGCAATTAGATAATGGTGTTATAATCACTACTCTCCATATGGATGTACTGTTTCAATATGGCAATTTCAAAAAGGGAAGACTTGAGAAACATTTAGGAATGTCATTTGAAGAGATTTTGGAAGAGGAAGAAGTCAAAAGATATCTTACTGATTTTATGGGGTATGCTGATGATTAAAATCCAAATAATGTATTAGAACTTGGCTTGGGCTAGAAGAAACATATATTACCCCTTTTTCTGGGAGTAACATAGCTTTCGGTATGGACGGGGTCAGGTAATCCCCGGGACAGATCCACCTTCTAGCTTGATAGCGGCACCATTGGTCGCAGATGCCAATGGGCTGGATAAGTAGGCAACGGTATTGGCGATCTCTTCAGTACTGGTAAAGCGCTGAATTAGAGAGGTGGTACGCACGTTTTCGAAAAAATTTGTAGCCACTTCCTTTTCACTGATCTGCTCATTTTCTGCAACTGTTCGCAAAAACCGTTCTGCACCTTCTGATAGGGTGGAGCCTGGAACGACAGTATTTACTGTTACATCACTGCCTTTGGTAGTCTGTGCAAGTCCACGGGAAACAGCCAGCAAAGCGGCTTTGGTGGTACTGTAGGCAATCAGGTCTTCTGGCACAAGCATGGCACATTCGCTGGACACAAATAGGATTCGCCCCCAATTGCGCATTAGCATCCCCGGTAGTATTGCGCGTGACAGCCGAACCCCGCTCATGACATTCACCTCAAACATACGGTACCAATCGGCATCGGAGGTATCGCCAAAAGACTGGGAAGTGAAGATGCCCACATTATTTATCAAAATATCCACGGAGCCTAGCCTGTTCAATAGTGACTCCACTGATGCAGGATCGGCAAAATCAGCTGGAATACCCATAATCTTAGCCTCAGGAATTTCGTCCATCAGCTGAGCTATGGCTTGATCGATTCGGGCTTGGGTTCGTCCGTTCAGGATGACCTCAACCCCTTCAGAAGCTAGAACTTTGGCAATAGCCAGCCCAATACCACCTGTTGAACCTGATACAAATGCGCGTTTATTTTTCAGTTGTAAATCCATTTTATGGTCAGTTAAAGGGTGGTAATTTGGAAGCAAATCCTAACTGGAAATGTAATACTTGTCTTCTATCCAATTCCCCAAGGGCTAAATAAAATCCACAAGAACAGCACCAATAGGATCAATGCAATGGTAAGTAAGCCATCCAGGGACACCTTAAATTTAAAGGGTGTTTCACCGGGCTGGAAAGTGGTGAGGCGAAGGGCTTCATCCGACTGTTGCGTACCTAATTTACTCACTAGCATCATTAAAATACCACAAAACAGGAAAAGGATTAAGGCAAAGTGAAGGAAATTAATACCTAGTAAAATGTCCAAAATTGAACCTTTGCTTACAGCAATGATACCTTCTTTACTCATAAATTCCGTGATAAGTCTAAAAATCCCTAAGCCAAATCCAGTCCATAAAGCCACAATCGCACCCGTGGCATTGATCCATCGAAAGTACAAACCCAACAGAAATACTGCCGCAATTGGTGGCGAAATGTAGGCCTGAATACTTTGCAGGTAATGGAAAATTCCCCCTCCCATCAAAGTACGCATGAATGGTATCCAGCCTAAACTTACCAGCACCAATACCACTGTGGCAATTTGCCCAACCCTTACCAACTCTTTTTCTGAGGCATTGGGTCGGCTTTCGCGGTAAAAATCAATGGTAAATAAAGTGGAGGAAGAATTGAAGGCAGAAGATAGGGAGCTCATCAATGCTGCCAACAAACCGGCAATGGCAATACCTTTAATACCCACGGGCAGGAAGCCTGTAATCATGGCCGGAAGCACCTGATCGGGATTGTCAAGGGAGAGGTCCAGCATGCCTTTTTGAACCAGGGCATAACCAATTACTCCCGGGACGAAAAAAAGGAACACAGGCAACAACTTCAAAAATCCTGCAAAAATAGTCCCTTTACGGGCATTGCTAATGTCTTTTGCAGAGAGTGTGCGCTGTACTATAAACTGGTCGGTACACCAGTACCAAACCCCCAAAATGGGTGCACCAAAGAGCATCCCCGTCCAGGGGTAGTCGGTATCTGAGAAGGGGCGCCATAGATTGAAAAAATCCTCCGGCGGCAATTTGGTCTGATCCTCAGCGGCTGCAGTGGCAATGACATCTATCATCGCATCCCAACCTCCCAATTGCCCAAGCCCAAAATAGGTTACCGCAGCCGTGCCGGCCAACAAGATAAAGGCCTGAACCATATCTGTATAGATTACCGCCCTGAGGCCGCCCAATACAGTATAAAACCCAGTGGCAAATACGGTAATGATCGCTCCGGTCCAAAAGGGAATGCCCATAGTTTCGAAGACCAGGGCACCTGAAAAGATAATAAGGGAGATTTTGGTGAGCACATAGGCCACAATTGACACCACTGAAAGGTAATTTCGGCAGGCTTTGGAGTAACGTTTTTCAAGAAACTCAGGCATGGTATACACCCCTGTCCGTAGGTAGAATGGCACAAATACCCATCCGAGCAAAATGAGAATCAAGGAGGCCAGTATCTCAAAGTTGGCCTGTGGCATTTCACCACGGGCACCGGCTCCCGAAACCCCCAGAATGATCTCTGAACCTATATTTGAAGAAAATAACGAAGCTCCAATAACAAACCAGCCTTCATTTTTTCCGGCCAGAAAGTAATCGGTAGAGTCCAGCTCTTTTTTGTTGCCGGAGCCTCCTCCTTTGGAGACCCACCAGGCAATCCATAGGACTACCCCGAAGTAAGCCGCAATGATGGAAAGATCCCAAGGGCTCATATTTGCTAACATATTTTTTTAATGGTTTTTTTTGGGTGAGAATTCGGGCGGACAAAAGGATAAATTTATAGAAAACAAGTGACAGATTACTGCCACTGCTAATTTATTTGGTTATCCGTTTCTTAGCCAGTAACCCAATATTCTACTACAAACAGGTCGGATGTCCGATGTATCGGACATTTCAGTTTCCTGGCAAGATTTATATTGGAATACCATTTTCATCATTGGGTAAATACATGAAAAACACTGATTACCAAGGATCCAAGCCAAGCAGTTTTTTGCCCAGCTCGTTTAATTCAGCTACCCCGTAGCGCGTTTGCTCCCAGTTGCGTGGGTCGCCAGGGAAGGCATAACCTGAGGGAGCCACCCGGTTATTCCAGGAATTTATTCTCCAGTTGCGTAATTCCTCATTGTCTTCTTCCGCCGGCATCATGGAAATGTATTGGGCGATACGTACTTTGTCTGTGGAGCGATTTGGTCGAATGCCGTGGGGTTGGGTGCTGTTAAATATAAGCAAATCGCCCGCTTCAAGTTTCACTTTTACTATATGGGATTCAAGGCCTGTTATGTCCGGCTTAAAGCGATCACGATCTTCCGGCTGGGCTAATTTCCAAGTATCATAGGTACGGTAAAGCTCAGGTATACATTGAAAGCCACCCATGTTTTCATCCGTCTGATCAGCAAGGGCCAACACACCCTGAACATTTTGCGGCCGAGTTTCCGGATCGTAGTCCCAATGTATAAAGCCTTTGTATTCATGACCTGGACGCATCGGGAAGTTAAGATTAGCACGATCAATCGTTACCCAAAGCTTTTCTGTACCCCATACATCCACAAAGGCATCGTAAACCCGCTGAACCTGCCGATTATTCCATAGGTGCTGATTGTTGTACACTTCCACCATGCCTGTACCTACCAGTTCTTTCATTTGCATATCGCTTCGCGGAGCGGTATACCATGATTCAGGATCGTTTGGATCTTTTCCTTCAAACTCCCACAAAAAATCAGCGGTCATCAGCGCCTGTTCACGGGATACGGCATGTTTTATCACTACATACCCGTTTTCAATCCAGAATTTCCAATCTGCTTCACTCAATACCCGTAATGGCTCACGGTTGGCGCGATTGCTTAATTTGATTTGGCTGCTGGTGGCTGTGGAGGGATTACCGGGAATATCTTTATGGTTTTTATTCGGACTGTCCCGTTCGAGGAGGATCTTTTTCATGGCTTCGATTTTAAGCATTTATTAAAACAAGATGAATGATATTAAATTAGCGCTTAGCAAATCTAACCTATATCACAGGTCAAGGCTTGTCGTATTCTGCCCAAAATTTGAATTATTTTGACCTTTTCATTAATATTAATCCAAGATTCTGTAAAATAGGTATAAAAATTCTATCCTCTGTCCATGAAAACTGAGCTTGAAGAAATCTCCCGCCCCTCCAACAGTTCCTTGTGCCTGATGGTGAACCCCAATCTCAGCGACTTCTTTTTCTGGCATTTTCACCCGGAGTATGAGTTGGTGTACATTGATGGCGCGAGCGGAACACGTCATGTGGGAGAGCACATTTCCCGTTTTGAGGGCAGTGATCTGGTACTAATAGGATCCTATATCCCACACCTCAACTTTGACTATGGCGTGAAGACTCCCTATGAAAAGATGGTCGTACATATCCGCCCCGACTTCCTGCAAGCGGCACATATTACCGCCCCCGAGCTTCAGGCAATACACGAGCTTTTTCAACTCTCCTGCCACGGCATCGCTTTTGGTGAAACGGCCAAGGCACTACTCGGAACGCGAATTAAACAGTTGGATACACATGCTACTTTTGAGCTGTTTTTGGAATTGCTCAGCATTCTCAAAGCACTGATGGACTCCCCCGACAAAGTGCTACTGCATGATAAGCCTGTAAAAAACCAATTTACCCAAAAAGATCAGGAGCGCCTGAGGAGGGTGTTTGAGCTGATCGACCGGAACTACCAACGCAAGCTCGAGGTTCGCGAAGCAGCCCAACTTACATTCCTGAGCGAAGCTGCCTTCTGCCGATATTTCAAGAAAATGACGCGTCTTACTTTTACCGAGTTTGTAAACCACTACCGCATCGATAAAGCAAAAAAGCTACTGTTACATGACCGAAATGTAACCGAAACTTGCTTCGATTGCGGATTCGAAAGTTTGAGCTATTTCAACCGCACTTTCAAAAAAATCACAGGGGAAAACCCACTTTCGTTTAAAAAAGGCCATCGATCTACCTCCTGATTCCGACATGGGGACACTCTGTCCTTTGTTACCCATCCTTTTCTTTGACATCCCACAGACCACGTGTATGCATACTCAAAAGGCTAAAAAGATCTCAAGGTTGATTTTCACTTTAGGTTGGATTTCTTTCAGGAGCAATTCTCCCTCATCATTTTGCAATCACTGGGATTTGATAAAATTGGACATTATTCAAGCTGTAAAAAAATAATATTGTAAAAAACCAAAAAAGAATATTTCGAAGTTTCCTATTTCTCTAATCTTCCTCCTCGGGTCGTTTTTTAGACTTGTTCTTTACTACGGGCTTTTTAACTTTTTCATCGAAATATATTCCATCTGTCTCCATATCAGAAATCATTGGATCGATCTGAAAAATTATTATTAAAGCTATTGGAAAAATGAAAGCTGAATCTAAATTTTTATAATATTCTCCCTAAAACTTACATAATTCATAATTTTTACCATTTAATTATATTATTGGAGAAGTATTTGTACTTATTTTTTAAAAAAATGAAGTATTTAGAGAACGTAGGGAGATTGTTCAATAAGAGCTGGAATCCAAATGAATCAGCCATTTTCTTTGAAATTTTATAAGGAAATAATTGCTTCCAATTCGACAACCTACTCTCCTATCCAAACTATCCGAAAATGATATTAACAAAAGAAAACCTAATCATAAATAACCCTAACAAAGAGCCACAAATAAGTAACAGTGTGTCCTCTTTAATAGGCAATACTGGACTGATTCGATTGTCCAAGCTCTTCCCCCATAAACAGGTCTATGGAAAGCTGGAATTGATGAATCCGGCTGGTAGCATTAAGGACAGGACGGCCAAATTTATCATTGAGAAATCTCTGGAACTGGGATTAATCAATGAAAACTCCCTAATTATAGAGAGCACCTCAGGAAATATGGGTGTGGGTCTTGCTCAAATCTGTCTGTACCATGGACTTGACCTCCGGCTTGTGGTCGATCCTTACATTAATAAGCAAACGCTGAGCTTATTGGAAGCTTATGGAGCAAAAATTGAAATGGTGGGCAAAGCGGATGAGCATGGTTCATACTTGGGAACAAGGATAAATAGAGTTCAGAAAATCTTAGCCGAAAACCCAAATGCATTTTGGACCCAACAATATGAAAACCCCTTGAATCCCCTCACCCACCATGAGACAGCTGAGGAAATAGTCGGGCAGTTGGGTGAATATCCTGATTATATATTGGTTGCTACCAGCACTTGTGGGACATTAATGGGATTCGCAGAATACAATGATCAGATCGGCGGAAAAATAAAAATTGTTCCCGTTGATGCCTTTGGAAGTGTTATTTTCGGAGGAAAGCCTGAAAAAAGGGTGATTCCGGGATTTGGGGCTTCAAAGACCTCTACATTATTGAAGGAGGAATTGTTGGAATCTCCGATGTGGATAAAGGAATGGGAAAGTATTATTGGTTGTAAAAAGCTGTTAAAACATGAAGCTATCCTAGCAGGTGGTTCCACCGGAGCATTGGTTTCTGGTGTGGAAAAACTTGAAATGAATCCGGATGAAAAAGCCGTGATCATTATCTGTGACCGTGGTGAACGTTACTTAGAGACAATTTACTCGGATAAATGGATCACAGAAACCTTTGGAATTGATATCCTCGAAATGATTAACAAAAAAGTAAATGAAGTTGTGGAGTTCGAACAATTTAACTGATATAGCCAAACAAAACAAAAAGTTTTTGGCAAGGCATGTTTGCGATAGCTATGTACCTGATGCTGATTTCCGAGTGGCTATAGTAGGCGGAGGGCCCAAAGGCGCCTATGCTATAGAGCGGCTCGCAAGTGTCTGGAACAGCCAAAATCCGGGAGTAGACTTGGACATCGTTTGCTTCAATGAAAGCGATGATTTTGCCAGTGGACCGAATTATCAGACTGAGCAGCCAGATTTTTTATTGATGAATTATAACCTTGGCAAGGTAGATTTCTGGACAGATGAACAGGAACAACTTGTGGATGATCGGCCTGATCTTCTTGAGTTCTTGAATAGATACAAAAAAGCATCTGAACTTGAGGTTGAATCCTCGGATTATTGTTCCCGTGCAGTCACGGGTATATATCTTCAACACTGCCTTTGTAAAGTCATTGAAGGGTTACCTTCAAACATTCATTTGCAATTGGTAGTGGATAAAGTAAAATCCTTTATGGTGATCTTTGACAAGCTTATGATCAATACAGTCAAGGGAATGTATTTTGGATTTTCAGAAGTTATGTGCTGTACGGGTCATTCCTATAGCTTTGGAGAAAGCCACAATTCCAATATTTCGGCTAGGACAAAAGATCGTAACTCGCCAACACTACTCCAGTCAGTTTATCCTATTCACAATCTGCAAAACAATGAATATTCTGGAAAAACTGTTGCCGTCAAAGGAATGGGATTGACTTTTATTGATGCTGTCTTAACCATTACCGAAGGCAAAGGCGGTATATTTCAAAGAGATAATGGAGGAATTACTTATTTGGACTCAGGGCGAGAACCCAAAGAAATTTTGGCATTTAGCAAAGCGGGGTTTCCGATGATTGCCAGGCAGGAAGATCTTGGGTCAAGTGATTTTTCTTTACGATACTTCACAGAGGAAACGGTTGATCATTTAATTGTTAAACACGATGTGCTTGATTTTAAATCACAATTGCTGCCCTTTATCCAGCATGAATTCAGATATCAATATGTAGTACATCTATTGCGTTTTAAATCCGACAAAAATATATTACTGGAAAAAACCTTACTGGAGCTGGAATTTTATGTTTCCGGAATTTTCCCTGACTTTTCTCCTTTTGATTTGGAGAAATTTTTATCTCCAAAATTGCCGCAAATTGAGCAACACGCTGCGGTGATCAGGTATTTAGAAGAAACTGTCTTTCCAGAACGTTTTGATGAATTGCATCATTCAACTATAGCCATGTCTGCTTTATGGCGTGAAATGAATCCGATCTTTAATAAACTATATTCCTTTGGGAAATTGAGCGGAGAAAGTCAGTGTTGTTTTGATCTTGACTATTATAGTAGATTCCAACGTGTAGCCTTTGGACCGCCAAAAGAAAACATGGAGAAAATTCTTGCACTTGCAAATGCCGGAGTCTTGAAATTCGATTTTGCTTCCAATCCCAAAGTGTCTATTCATCACCAATCTTCAGAAGTTAAAATAAGCAATGAACAGACTTCTAAATCTATGGACATAAGTATGCTCATCGATGCCAGGATTCCCAAATCAGGTGAATTAGCTACCCAGCCAGAATACATCAGAAAACTTATTTTGGAATTGGGTGTGGATTTTTTTTCAAACGGGGACTATAAACCTGGATGTTTGGAAATAGATAAGGCCGGAAGATTAAAAAAACAAAACCAAATTTGCTTTTATGGTACACCAACAGAAGGTTGGACACTCGACAACGAAAGCCTCTCGAGGTCTAACAACAACTTTCTCTCCCCCTGGGCAAAACAAATCGCACAAAACCATGTCAAC
>NZ_JBGSXS010000174.1:0-2236 GCF_041751335.1 Aquiflexum sp. | reverse complement strand
TACTTTTCAGAAGCTCCATTCAGAATGACGAGCACTCTCTCCATTTTAAAAACCAATCTAAAATGGAGAAAAAATGAACGCCTGCAAGCTAATTTGACGGCATAGGCTGGAATTATTGGATCATTCATGTATCTTAGTCATCTTCTTGGCACCTCCCCTAAGCTATCCCAGGAAAATCAACCGAATAAATATTGGCAAATAAATGGAGAACAACGGATCTGACCTGTTTGTAATCATCCTCTTGGGTTTTTTCCTGATGCTGTTCATGGTGTCATTTATCATCATCATGGTTATCTACCATCGGCAGCGACAAATCCAAAACCGACAAAAAGTGGAATCTATGAAAGCTGCTTATGAAAACACCATTCTAAATGTGGAGAAAGAAATAGGGGAAGATATTCTTGGTCATGTGGGTCGTGAACTTCATGACAATGTTGGCCAATTGCTTTCTTTGGCTAAACTTAACCTCTCTAGTAGCAAAGTAGAGAAAGTCCATGAAGGTAAAGTTTTGATCAATGAAATCATCAGGGAGGTGAGGGCATTATCCAAGTCCTTGAATTTGGATTGGGTGGATTCCATCACATTGGAGGAATTTATCAAAAAGGAACTTTCCAAGCTCGAAAGTACTGGATTCTGCAAAGTTGCCTTTCAGAAAAACGGGCAAGCCCTTCAGTTGGACAAAGAAAAAAAACTTGTCCTGATCAGGATTATTCAGGAAAGTCTGAACAATGCCATCAAACATGCCCATCCTTCTCTGATTGAGATCACTGTAGATTCCGATACTTCAAAATCAGAAATCACCATAAAAGATAATGGTAAAGGATTTGATGTCAGCAAAAATTCTGAGGGCTCAGGAATGTATAATCTGAAAAACAGAATGACAACAATAGGAGGGAGTCTGATGATCCGTTCCAATATTGGAAAAGGAACAGAATTAAAGTTAGTTTTACCGCATTCAGCCAATTGAATAAAAAATAAGGGAAATGATCAATATTGCTTTAGTTGATGACCATAAAATGTTTGCCAAAGGGATTGCCGGTCTTTTGGAGGACGAGGAGGATTTCCAGGTCCTTGGTGTTTTTTCAAACGGGCAGGAGTTATTGGATTTTTTGAAATCAAGAAAAGTAGATGTGGTCCTTACTGATATGAATATGCCTGTCATGGATGGTGCGGGAGTTATAGAAGCAGTCAGGAGCTCCCGGCCCCGCCCCAAAATCATTGTACTGTCCATGTATGATGATGAGGCCATTTTTCAGAAATGCCAAAAACTTGGCGCAAATGCCTATGTACTCAAAAATGCAGACCCTGATGAACTCATTTATACCATAAGAGAGGTATTTGAAGGTTCCCACGTCATGAGTTTTCAAAAGGTGCTTCAACAAAATCAAGATGACCTGTACGCTGACCTGTATAAAGAGAAATTCAAACTATCCAAAAGAGAGTTGCAGATCCTTAGGATGATAAAAAATGGAATGACCAACAGAGATGTATCATTAAACCTTCATTTGAGCATTCATACGGTTGAGGCCCATAGAAAAAAAATACATCACAAACTTGGTGTCAGTTCCATTGCGGAACTTATCAGAAAAGCGGTTGATATGAACTTATGAAAAAAATCAGAACAGCCCTTGTAGGATTTGGTTCAGTGGGTGAAAAAATGCACGCCCCATTGATTTCAGTCTGTGAAGACCTGGAATTCGTCGCTGTGGTAGAACGAAATGATGAAAAATCCAGGGAAAAATATCCCCATCTCGAAATATTCAGGAGTTTCGATGATCTCTTAGAATCGGATATTGCCGAACTGATAGTCATCGTCACCCCAAATGAGTATCATTTTCCACAGGCAAAAAAAGCATTGGAAGCAGGAAAGCATGTGGTGGTGGACAAGCCTGTAACAGTCCATTCCAAGGAAGCCATGGAGCTGGAAAGAATTGCGGATGAAAAAGGTTTGGTGCTTTCAGTTTTTCAAAACCGGAGATGGGATGGGGATATCCGAACCATTCAGAAAATTCTGGCTGAAGGTGTCTTGGGAAGGATTGTTCATTTTGAATCGCATTTTGACAGATTCAGACCCCATGTCACTGATAATTGGAGGGAGAAAGAAGTACCCGGAAATGGCATTACCTATGATTTGGGCACTCACCTTATAGATCAAGCAGTGATGCTTTTTGGAAAACCCAAATGGGTCTATGCCGAAATCCTCAATCAAAGAAGCGGTGCAGTTGCTGATGATTTT
>NZ_JBGSXS010000173.1:0-14200 GCF_041751335.1 Aquiflexum sp. | reverse complement strand
GTATTGGATGCGCTGATTGATGACTTTCACTTCTATATCATTCACATAGTACTTTTTTGGTTCGGTGTCCGGGTCAGGTTCATGTATATTGATATCAGTAGAAGAAGGCCCTTCCCAAGTTGGTTCAGGTTCCCTGACCTGATTTCCATCATCATCTCCTATTTCCGGATATGTTGGAGGTACCGGGGAATAATCCGCTCCAGGTTCGTAAATCTGAACAGGTTCCCCATCAAAATCCGGATCAGCAAAAAGGTTGGTGGCTTTTCGGAAATCCATAATGGTAAAGTACAGCTTTCCTTCGGCTTCCCGAATTCTTGTGCCTCTTCCTACAATCTGCTTGAATTCAGTCATAGAACCGATATTTGCTTCCAGCACAATCAGTTTGACCATTTTGGTATCGATACCTGTGGTCAGCATTTTGGATGTTGTGGCAATCACAGGGAAACGCTCTTCGACATCTGTAAAATTGTCCAACTCTCGTTTGCCTACTTCATCGTCTCCCGTGATTTTGACAACATAGTATGGGTGCTTAGAAACCAAATCAGCATTGGCGTTGATCAATGCCTGTCGCATGCGTTGGGCATGTTCTATATCTATACAAAAAACAATGGTTTTGGCATATCTGTCGGTGGCTTTCAAAAACTCGGTAATTTTTTCTGCAATCAGTTGTGTTCTTTGATCGATGACCATTTTCCGGTCATAGTCCTTCAGGTTATAGATCCGATCTTCGATTTCATGGCCAAACTTATCCAACATTCCTGCTGAGGGCCGCCATCCTTCATCCAGATTTGTAGTGAAACGGACAACTTTGTAAGGAGCCAGAAACCCATCCATTATCCCTTGTTTAAGGGAATAGGTATAAACAGGTTCTCCGTAATAGTCCATGTTGGAAATGTCTTTGGTCTCTTTGGGAGTCGCAGTCATTCCAATTTGTGTTGCACCTTCGAAATAATCCAATATTTCCCTCCAAGCGGAAGCTTCAGAAGCCGAACCTCTATGACATTCGTCCACTACAATCAGATCAAAAAAGTCTCTGCTGAATTCTTTGTAAGCATTTTTCTCCTCTTCATTGCTGGTCAAACCTTGATACAGCGCAAAGTAGATTTGGTAGGACTTATCAATTTTGCGGTTTTTGATGATATGCATGATATCATTTCCAAATGGGGAGAAGTCTCCATTTTTGGTCTGGGTGAGCAGGGCATTTCTATCGGCCAGAAAAAGGATCCTCTTTTTGATCCCTGTTTTCCACAGCCTCCAGATAAGGTTGAAGGCAGTATAAGTTTTCCCTGTTCCTGTTGCCATGACCAGAAGGATTCTATTTTTTCCTTTGGCTATGGCTTCAATGGTTCTGTTGACTGCATTTGCCTGATAGTATCTCAGGTTCATGCCTGAATCATCCACATAGTAATCTTGCTCTACTATTTCCCGCTCTTTAGGTGATTCTATTTCTTTGAACTTTAAATATTTTTCCCAAAGGTCATTGGGTGAAGGGAATTGGTTTAATGGGATTTCTTTTTCTCTTTCTTCAGGATTGGTTTTGTCATGAAATACAAAAGAGTCACCGTTGGAAGTAAAGACAAAAGGAAGCTGGAGAATTTCGGAATATTCCAAAGCCTGCTGCATGCCTGAACCCACCCCCTTTTTGTTATCCTTGGCCTCAATGATGGCTAGTGGAATATTGTTTTTGTAATAGAGAATGTAGTCAGCACGTTTTCTTGTTCCCCGGGTATGGAGAGCGCCTTGAACAATAATCCTGCCGTCAGTAAAGAATACTTCTTCACGGATTTGCTTTTGAATATCCCATCCGGCATTTTTCAGTGCAGGTGTGATGAACTTGGTGCAAATATCTCGTTCAGTCAGGCTTTTTTTGTACATCAGAAAAAATCAGGAGAATTAATATAAGTCTAAATATATTAGTTTGAAGCTTAAAAGAAAACTAAAAATAGGAATGGGTTAGAAAAAGTTGACTATTTATTGGCACAAAGAATAAAGATTACTTCATTCAGATGTCTAAGAAAAACTACCAAGAGAAAAAGATTTAGGACAATAGGCTTCAAGATCATCTCTTTCTCTTTTAGGATTAATTTTAAAATTTGATTGAAATTCTAGTTTATGTTTATTTTTGAACTCTACACCAAACAGGCAACATTAGGGTAGAGGAAGTGTGATAAAAATGCGAGTAGTCAGGCTTTATTTCTTGATTCTCGATTCTCAGGTCTATCTTTTGCCCTTCAACCCTCCTCCTTTCTCCTTTCTCCTCCATCCTTCAAAAAACTTCCGAAATATCCACCTCCTGCAAATAGAAGAATTTTTTCACTTTTTGGTATAGCTCATGTTGGTCAACGGGCTTTGTGATATATTCATCCATGCCTACCTCCATAACTTTGGATTTGGCTTTCTCGGTGGCATCGGCTGTAACTGCTATAATTGGAATCGACTTGTAGCTTTCTCCACAGTCGCCATTCCTGATGGCTACAGTTGCTTCATATCCATCCATTTCAGGCATTTGAAGGTCCATCAGGATTAGGTCAAATTTTCCGGTTTTCAACTTCTCCAATCCTTCCAAACCATTCAAGGCAGTTTCAAAACTGGTGTTTTTCCATTTTTTGAGTATTGATTTCATCACCAATTGATTGACAGGATTGTCCTCTACAACCAGAAGTTTTTTTCCTTGGAGATCAAATTCACCGTTTTCCTTAATTTCTCCCATATTATTTGATTTTACAGGTATCTGAAATTCCATATCTACTGTCACTGAAGTTCCTTTTCCTGCTTCGCTTGTCAATTTCAGATGACCATCATATTGTTCCACCAATGCTTTCACAATGCAAAGACCAAGCCCAAATCCACCGAATTTGCGTTTATCATCAATTTGTTCCTGTATAAATGATTCAAAAATCCTATCTAGTTTTTCCTGCTTAATCCCAACACCCGTATCAGTTACCTGTAAAGACATTTTCACCTTTTGATCTGACTCTCTGTCGGTTAGAATTCCCAATCTTACCTCTCCTTTTTGTGTAAATTTAACTGCATTGCTTAAAAGATTCTGAAGGATTTGCCTTGTTCTTGTCAAATCGCCGATAATGAATTGGGGCAATTGGTTGGTTTCCTCATAGACAAATTTGAGTCCTTTATCGGTGCATTGCTTTTCCGTGTTACTTCTGATTTCTTGGAGAAGTTTATGGAAATCAAAAGATTTGAATTGCAGTTTAAGTTCATTTTTCTCAATCCTGGAGTAATCTAAAATGGAATCAATGGAGCTCAAAAGTCCCAAAGATGAATATTGAATAACTTCCAGGTCACTTTTGGTTTTTTCATCTGCGGAAGATTCTTGTATTGATCTGGAAAGTCCAATTATTGCATTGAGAGGGGTGCGCAATTCATGGGAAATATTGGATAGAAAAAATGATTTAATCTGATTGGATTCTTCAGATTGTTGGAGGGCAACCGCCTGCATTTTTTCCTTTTCACCCTTCAATAACCTGATCTTGTTGGACATGGAAAGGGATAGAAACATCACTTCCAATCCGGTCCCAAGTTTGGAACTGAATTCTGTCCAAAATGAATTGGGAATTAGACTGAAATTATTGAGTATAAATACCGAAAAGCCCAAAAAGAAAAAACCGATACCCAAACTAAAGAAAAAATCAGGTGACTTTCCTTTGAGGTATCCTGTGACCAAAGAGGCTATGACATGGATTAAAATCAGAATGCCCAATAAATTGACCAAAGGATAATAGAATTTAACACCCGCTGAAATAGTAAAAATCAGTGCCAATAAAATTATCAAAGAAACCAATAAAACATTGAAAGATTTGTGTATCAATGGACTATACACTTTTACCTGAAGGTAAATCTGTGTATATCTACCAAAAGCAATGGCTGATAGCGTTGCAAAAATCAGTACCGCATGTTTGTTGAACCAACCTGACTCAGGTGTGAAATACTGGTAGAAAAAACCATCAAGTCCCAAATGAAGCAATATGATGGACAACACATAAGCGGAGTAGAGCAAAAAACTTTTCTCCCTGATACCAAAATAGAAAAATAGGTAAATGATACCTGCCAGAAATAGAATACCATAAAACCCTCCAAAAATCAATTGATCAAAATAGGATTGGACAATCAATGATTCAGAATCAAATAGATTCAAAGGCAAATTGATTACCTCTCCGTCACTTTTATAATTGATGTAAAAGGTATAAGTCTCGCCGGCATCCAATTCTAAAGGAAAAAGGATTTTACGGTGATTGATAGGCCTTTCCCGGGCAGGAATTAAATCTCCACTTTCAAAATTCGCTACAAGCCTGTTTTCATGAACTTGGTACAAGTTAACTACATCGGTAATCGGTCTGCCGGTTTCCAGAAAAAGTTTAACAGATTTTTCAAGTGGATTGGTCAGGTCAAACCTCAGCCAATAACTTCCATCGGTGAATCCCAAATTGGTGTTTTCATTGTCAAGCTTGACAAATTCAAGGCTTTCCTCCATTTCCAAAAATGCCCGCAGGTCGATACTTTGGTCATCTACTTGGGTCATTTCAGCATGGGGATAAATGCTGATTGGAAATTCTTGTGGAACAGTTTGGCCAAAAGTTTCATTGACCAAAATCAGGGTTATGACAATAACCCATGAAAGTAGTGCTTTTTTCATGATTGAAGAGTTGGGTGATTCTCAATCCATATTTACGAAAAAAAAAATTACATTAGATTCAGATGTTTTTTATCCCTAAAAAAATGTAACTATTTATGAATTTTAATGTTGATGACATCTTATAAGTTTATAAAAGACTTTTTTATCTCTAAATTGATTGATAAAAGTTGCTTCGAGGAAAAACATATAGAATGCGAAAATGGGAAAATATCTGTTAATCCTGATTTTAATTTTGTTTTGGATTTGCCAATCCTGCAATCAAAACACAGAAACAGAAAAACAACAAAAAGCTTATGGTCAAACCATGGATTATATCAAGCCAATTCCAGGTAAGGATGAAATCATTGAGAACGCATTGATCAAAAGGGGGGAAGTGTTGATATCTTATTCAGGTTGTTATGATTGTCATAAGGCGGAAAATCGATCTAAAGGTCCCTCATTTCAGGACATATCAAAAAGATATCCAACCAATCAGATTTATATCGATCACTTGGCAAGAAAAATAATCAGCGGTGGAACCGGGGCATGGGGCTATCCGGTAATGACAGCCCATCCCAATATAAAAATTGAAGATGCCCAAGCTATGGCCGCTAATATCCTTTCCACAAAGAACCAATAGATTTAAATTACTTATTCCAAAAAATCGGTGTTTTTAAATTTGGGATTTGGGTAAGTGTAAAAACCTTTCCCTGACTTTACCCCAGCTTTTCCTTCATCGAGCATCCTTTTCAGAATTGCAGCAAAATCCTTGGCGCCTTCTTCTTTATTGTTCATCGTCACATGCCAAACAGTATCAATCCCAATGGTGTCCATGATTCCGAAAGGCCCCATATCCACCCGGAAATTGACCATATAGGATTTATCAATACTTTCAAAGCTCCCAACCCCATTGGCGAGCAGTTTTCCTGCTGAACTAAGAATCGATCCCAAAATGGCATTGAAAAGATAGCCATGGTTTTCCTTTTTGATGACAATTGGAACTTGTTCCAAGGATCTTCCAAAATCTTCTAATATCGGAATCAAAGAAGGGTCTGTACCGGGATGCGGCATGATATCAACTCCTTTAGCATAAAAGACATCATGGAAGTGAAGGGAACAGAATTTGTCGGGTCTTCCTGAAATCTTCGCAAACATAGACGGAAGTAGAAATGAGGTATTGGTGGTGAAAATGGTCTTTTCCGGGGCAATTTCTCCAAACAATTCCCAGACTTGATTTTTGACCTTCACATCTTCCAAAACACTTTCACTGATGATGTCCGCATCAGCAACAGCAACATTGGGATCGTCCGTGAAGGTAATACTTTCAATAGCAGAAAAACCTGCCTCTGATTCCAGACCACTTGCCTTAGACAGCTGTAGGATGATTTTGCGCATGACTATTTTGGAGTCCTCCAAAGCTTTTGGATGGATATCATAAATGGTCACTTCATATCCCGAGAGTGTTGATTGAAGGGCAACCCTGCTGCCCAAAGTTCCTGCTCCCAATACACATACTTTCCTGATTTTCATATATTATATTTTATTGGTTTGAATACTGATCAATGCTCTTACACCACAGGCTTTGACCGCATGGATAAGCGCTGCAAATCTTGGATCTTCTGCAAAACCAAGACTAAATCTTTTATAAATCTGTTGAGCAATAACTCCTACTTTGAAAAGCCCAAATACATAATAGAATAGAATCTGATCCAGATTTAAGGGGCTTTTGGAAGCATAATATGCTACAACTTCCGACCGGGTAAAATTTCCTTTTGGGTAGGTTAGGTTGAACATCTTCAATGTGTCCGAATCTGCTGCCTCTGCCCAGTAGGCCAATGTAGTGCCCAGGTCCATCAAAGGGTCACCCACAGTAGCCATTTCCCAATCCAATACTGCTTTGATTGCAGGATTTCCGGCATCTGCCAGTACAAGGTTGTCATATTTGTAGTCATTATGAATGAAACCTGTATTCTCCTTTTCGGGCATATTGGCTTTCAGCCAATCACTCACAGTCTCTATTTCAGAAAGTTCATCTGTCTTGGATTTATAATACCTGTCAGACCATCCCATCACTTGTCTTTCCACATATCCTTCAGGTTTGCCCAGTTGGGATAAACCGGATTGATCCAATTCCAATTGATGCAATTCCAAAAGTCCATCAAGGGTATTTTGGGACAAATTTCCAAAAAAAGAAGCATCCAGATTCATACCTTCAGGAACCCTGTTTCTTAAAATCAAACCCTCTACTTTTTCCATAATAAAAAAAGGAGATCCAATAATATTTTCATCCTCACAACATAAAATGGGATTAGGAACTTTTGAATATCCTGCCTTTTTCAAAGCTTCCAGTACTTTATATTCTCTGACCATGTCATGGGCCTTGCTGATTTTGAGACCAAGAGGTGGTCTTCTCAACACATATTCGCCTGAGGGTGAATTGATCAAGAATGTAAGGTTGGAATATCCACCCTTAAACTGACTGATTACAGTAGAAGTGGAATCAAGACCTAATTGTGTTTCTAGATAGGGTAGGAGGGTCTCAAGTCCTTTGGGTTCTTTATTCATGCTTGGAATATGATTTTAGGATGCTTCTGGCCAAAACTGATTTGTGTACTTCATCCGGCCCGTCATAAATCCTTGCTCCGCGTTCGTGTCTGTACCAAAAAGAAAGTAGGGTATCATCTGTAATACCCAAGGCACCATGTACTTGAATGGCCCGATCCAGGACTGTCATCAATACATCTGAAACAAAAAACTTGATGGTAGAAATATCTTCTTTTGCTGCCTTGGCGCCATATTGTTCAATTTGGTGGGCGGTGTTCATAACCATCAGTCTTGAAGCTTTGATGGAAGCGGCACTTTCAGCGATCCAATTTTGAATGGTCTGCTGCATGGCGAGTGTTTTGCCGGGATCCAGTTCCCTGGAAACAGCCCTTTTGCACATCATATCCATTGCTCTTTCGCATATTCCGATCCACCTCATACAATGATGAATCCTTCCCGGTCCCAATCTTTCCTGTGCCAATACAAAGCCCTGACCTTCATTACCTATAAGATTGCTCATGTGCACCCTGCAGTCTGTGAACTTTACTTCTCCATGAGACATATAATCTTCTCCAACATCGCCCATTATAGGAATATTCCTGATCAATTTGTAACCGGGATTGTCCAAAGGAACCAAAATCATGCTCGCTCTCTGATAGGGATTAGGATTTTGCGGATCCGTAATAGCCATAACAATGGTAAAAGCAGCTCCGTCTGCCGAAGAGGTAAACCATTTGTGGCCATTGATCACATAATCGTCTCCATCTCTGATAGCCAAGGTGGATAAGTGCTTGGGGTTGCTTCCTGCATGGGCAGGTTCCGTCATGGCAAAGCAACTTCTGATTTCCCCTCTTTGAAGTGGGCCAAGATATTTATCCTTCAATGCTTTGCTGGCAAATTGATGCATCAATTCCATATTCCCAATATCAGGTGCCTGACAATTAAAAATATAATGACCCAATGGGCTGCTTCCCAATATTTCGGAAATTCCTGCAAATTCAACTAAAGACAAGCCCATACCACCATCAGATTTAGGAAGATGAGGTGCGAACAGTTTTTCTCTTTTAGCAAGGTCCCTTAGTTCTTTAAGTTTAGGAAGGTAAGACTTGAATGAACCATAAATATCCTCATTTTCAATAGGATATACATGTTTCTCTAAAAATGCTTTGTATTGGGAAAGTAATTCCTTTGTATTTGGTGATATTAAGAATGCTGTATTGCTCATTGGTTTGAATTAAATGGTAAAACCTCCGTCAGCTGTCAACACTGAACCGGTAGTGTAAGAGGAAGCTTTTGATGCAAGAAATAGTGCAACTGCTCCAATCTCTTCACTTGTCCCAACTCTTTTGATGGCCAGAGATTTCATCATGTGTTGCATGATTTTTTCATTGCTCCAAAGTGCTTCTGAAAACTTGGTCTGTATCAGACCCGGGCAAATGGCGTTGACCCTGATTTTATGGTCTCCCCATTCTTTTGCATAAACTTTGGTAAGGGAAATCAGTGCAGCCTTACTTACGCTGTAAATCCCCAATCCTTGTTCGGGAGAAATCCCACCAATTGAACTGATATTGATAACAGCACCGCTGGAAGAGGCACGTAAATAAGGAAAACAAAGGTTCATGAGATGAAATGGGGCTTTGACATTAACATCCATGATTTTGTCATAAGCTTCCAAAGAGGTATCATGAACTGGACCAAAAACAGGATTACTGGCAGCGTTATTGACCAATACATCTATCTGACCATATAATGCTATTGTCTTTTTTACCAAATTTTCCAATTCTTCACTTTTCCCTACATGACAGGAAATTCCAGTGACTTCATATCCTTTACTTCTTAAATTATTGGCCATTTCATCAAGGTTTTCCTGATTTCTGCTGCTGATGACAACTTTGGCACCTGCCGCCGCAAATGTCTCTGCAATACTCAATCCTATACCTTTGCTTGCACCGGTAATCAGGGCAACTTTGTTCATCAATGAAAATAGAGTCGATAAATCCATATTTATTAGCTTTATATAAAGTATTTCAACAAGATAAAAAATATAGTTTTCAAAGGCTATCCATTGGGTAAAAAATATTATGCATACCGAGTATTTTTATTTAACTTGAAGATCAAAATCTAATCAAAACATTAAATACAATAACATGAAGCAGGTGATTTTTGATCAAACTGGAATACCAACAGATGTTTTAAAACTGGAAGAAACTCCGATTCCCCTACCTAAACCCCATGAAGTCAGGATTAAAGTAAAAGCCAGAAATATCAATCCTTCGGATATTATGTTTATCCAAGGAATGTATGGGATTACTCCAAAGCTGCCAAGCAGTGCAGGTTTTGAAGCGGCTGGCATCGTTGACCAATCTGATGAAAAAAACAGTATTCCAGTTGGAACAAGAGTGATATTTACAGCAATTGGTACTTGGAAAGAATATATATGTGTTCCTGCGCAATTGGTTATCCCAACACCTGAAGGTATGTCTGATGAAATTGCCTGTCAGGCTTTTGTCAATCCGTTGACAGCTTTTGGGATGCTGGAGACAAGTGGGCTATTGCGCGGAGATTGGGTGTTGGTGACGGCTGGTGCATCTGCATACGGAAAGTTGGTGATACAAATGGCCAAACAAAAAGGAATTCATGTAGCCTGCACCGTAAGAAGAGATGAGCAAAAAGTGCTCCTGACAAATCTGGGAGCAGATTTGGTAATCAATACCGAAAAAGAAAAACTACAAAAAGTTATTATGGAAAAAACAGATGGAGGGGTAAATGTAGTTTTTGATGCAGTTGGTGGAATTTTAGGCGCAAAAGCTTTGGCCTGCCTAAAACCAAATGGTAAAATGATGGTTTTTGGACTGCTCAGTTTGGAGAATATTCCATTGAATTCTGGTCTACTGATTTTTAAGAATATAAAGGTTGAAGGATTTTGGTTGACCACCTATATGGAAAGTCTCAATCAGGAACAGCGGGAAAATGCCTTTCGCACAGTTTTCACACATCTTTTAACCCAAAAAGTCAAAGTTGACATTCAGGCGACATATCCGTTGGAACAATTTAAGGAAGCCTTAGAAGAATATGAAAAAGGGGGGAGAAATGGGAAAGTGATTTTGGTTTCCTGAATGGATTTTAGATGGTAGATTTTAGAATTAAGATTTGTTGGTAGGAGAAGAAGGGAGAGGTCTAATATGACGTGATATAGATTTCTCTCTACGTTCCTCCACGGGCGGCAGTCGAAATGACCAGGAGAGATAATATGGCAGTAGTTATCCACCAAAACAAAAAACTACTGCGAAAGACTTTGCCTTGTCACCTCGAAGGCAGGAGAGGTCTAGGAGCTCTAAATCGGGGATTTAGATTTCTCTCTTCGAGCCAATGACATAAATCGGAGCAGCGGGTCACCCTGATCCCGATGGCTATCGGGAGAAGGGTCTCATGAGGATCAGGAAATGCAAAAATTAACATAAATTGAACCTTTTGAGATTCCTCGTACCTACCAATGACATAAACTTAGACACGTCACTCTGACGAAGGAAGAGTCTCTACCCTAAGGCTTGGAGATCCTTCAGTCGTACCTCCTTCTGGATGACGGGTAACCTGATGTCATTACCAATTCTGAACATTTTCAAAATGTTGGGGACTCGAAATGACAAGGAAATGCCCTTTTCACGATTGACCCAGCTTTAGTTTTTCAAAACAAACTCGCCTGCACCGCCTGAGGCCTTTGGGCTTGGATGGTTCCTTTGAGCATATCCTGCATCAATTTGATAAAACCGGGCCTGAAATTATCCAATTGGATTTTGATATCCTTGCCTTCAAAACCAACGGGACCCATTAACCTTTCAAAACCTATCAACATGGTCCATACGGTATAAAAGGTGACTTCCGGCTGCAACTCAGGACGGATACTGCCATCTTTGATTCCCAAAGAAACCATCTGAACTCCCAACTTTGCACAGTCATGGTGAATATCTACAAGCTTTAGAAAATGATCACTTTCTAAAATCAAAGGATCAATTTTATGAATAGATTTTTCATCATTGTACAATTGCATGATGCCCATAAAGTTGAGAATTGCTTCATTATACATATTGTTCTTTTTAGTGAAGTTGATGTAGTTACCGGCCAATTCAGTCAGCATTTCCATCCCATTTCTACCCTTCACTTTAATAATTTCCCTAAAAATATCTTTTAGTTCATCAAAGGCTTTTTTGGTGACTGCCATGTACAGGTCTTCTTTGTTTTTATAATAAAAATAGGTAAGACCTTTACTGATTTTTGAACTTTTGGCGACATCATCCATCCTTGTTGCGTGATACCCCTTTTCAGTAAAAAGTTTGATGGCAGTTTCTAATATTAATTTTTCCTTCAATTGTCTCTCGTGTGCACCCATGACCTTTATTTTTCGAATAAGGGTCAAATATATTAAATGGTGGTCAGAAAATCACTGACCACCAAGAAGGTTAATACCAAAGTTTTGGAAATGAACTTGAAAAATTAAATTCCATTACAACCTACAAAAGTTTCCCATTGCTGATTGGTAAGGTTGGATTGGATATCATTAATCAATGTCTTAAGACAGGTTTTGAATAAATCACTGTAAAATTGCTTTATATCCAGATAAACAAGAGAAAACCTTTCCTTCAAATCCGATAATTCCCCAATCAAAGATTCTTGGGTAATTTCCCCTTCTTCAAACTGACGGATATAATCCAACCTTTCTGTCTCAACTCTTTCCAATAAAACTTTGATATCGTCTTTATATGACAAGCCTGTTGCATACCTGCAAACCGCAAAATTATTGGAAGCATCTCTTAACTTGACTCTTTGCAGGATTCCGGGATTCAGGTTATTGAGACAATTGAAAAGTGAAAGATCATCCCCCTCAAGATTATCAAGGTCGGCGGACCTAATGCCGTAAATCCCATCCATACCTTCTGATGGCAGGATGATAGATTCCTCAATCGTTCCTCCAGCTATTTCATAAACAAAAAATCCCTGATGTATCTTGTCCACTAATGCTTCAATAGTGGCCTCAACTTTTAAGGGGTCAGGGTTTTCATCTTTGACACAGGAAAATTGAAAAAAAATTATCAGGAAAAGGGGGAATAATAGTAACTTCTTCACTTTACTTTTAAATGGTATTATTCTCAAAGTTAAGTAATAAATAGAAGAACCCATTTTGTAGGGCTCCTCTAGATTTTAGTTTACTGCTATAATGAAATAATTCTTTTTGCCTTTTTGGACCAAAAGGTATTTATCCTGTAAAAGCTCAAATGTTATGGATTGATTTGGGTCAGTGATTTTTTGCTTGTTGATGGAAACACCACCACCCTGAATCATCTTCCGTGCTTCTCCCTTGGATGTAAAAATAATGGCATCTGTTTTTTCGGAAAGCAAATCTATCACATTAGCAATCGCTCCATACTCATTTTTGGAGATTTCTGCTTGAGGGACCCCTTCAAAAACCTGTAAAAAGGTCCTTTCATCTAATGCGGCCAAGTCTTCAGTAGAAGATTTACCGAAAAGGATTTCAGAAGCTTTCAAGGCCATCTCATATTCTTTATCACCATGCACCATGATGGTTACCTGTTTGGCTATTTCTTTTTGAAGAATCCTCAAATGGGGCATTTCTGAGTGTTCAGTTTCAAGCTTTACAATTTGATCCTTATCCAAGGTTGTAAAAATTCTAATGTATTTTGATGCGTCATCATCAGAGACATTTAGCCAAAATTGGAAAAAGGCATATGGTGAAGTTTTGTTTGCATCTAACCAAACAGACCCAGCCTCGGTTTTACCAAACTTGCTTCCATCAGCTTTAGTAATTAATGGTACGGTCAATGCAAAAGCCTGTCCGCCCTCCATTTTTCGAATCATTTCCGTTCCAGTCACGATATTGCCCCATTGGTCCGAACCTCCTAATTGAATGGAAACATTCCGGTTTTTCCAAAGGTGGTAGAAATCATAACCTTGTATCAATTGGTAGGAAAACTCAGTAAAAGAGAGACCACTTCCTTCTTCCAATCTTCTTTTGACGGAATCTTTGGCCATCATATAGTTGACTGTGATGTATTTGCCTACATCCCTGATAAATTCCAAAAACGAAAATTGGGACATCCAATCATAATTGTTGACCAACTCGGCCTTATTTTCTGCCCCTTCCTTGAAATTGAGGAATTTGGAAAGCTGTTCCTTGATACAGGCCACATTTTGGTCCAAAGTGGGTTTATCCAAAAGATTTCTTTCAGCTGACTTAAAGCTTGGATCTCCGATCATTCCAGTAGCGCCACCAACTAGGGCAAATGGCTTATGGCCGGCTCTTTGAAAATGCAAAAGAGTCATGACACCCACAAGGTGGCCAATGTGCAAAGAATCCGCTGTAGGATCAAAACCCAGATAGGCCGATGACATTCCTTTATTAAGGTGTTCAACGATTTCAGGTGTCATATCCTGGAGCATTCCCCTCCAACGAAGTTCTTCTATAAAGTTGTTCATAAGTAATCCTTGGTTTTTAAAGCTGCAAATATAGGAGGTAGGAATTGAGATTTATGATTTTAGATGGAGAACACACTTGTATTTAGTGAGTGCAATCCATTTTGGGGGAGATAAAATGAGATATTTGAGATTTTTATCAGATTTGGCAGAAGAACCACAGTGGTTTGTAACAAGTCTTTTTTAGCAATCCTGTCCAATTGAATTCCAAGTCCATTTACTTTCTGCATTGTAAAAAACCCATTTAAAAAATTATCAAGCCTGATCCAAAATTCTTCTGACCAAAACTCCCCATTCTTCCTCAAGACTTAAATCAGGTCTTGCTTCTCCGGATCTTTTATACCAGTAATCAGCATTCCAAATATCCCCTTCTTTCCGGTGAAGGTATGCATGAACTCTTGCCGATAATTTATCAGAGGGGCCATCAACTATATCATGAGCTTTTTTCCAATCCCCTTTACCGTCGTGCCACAAAGCTTGTAGTTGTGAGGAAATACCTTTTGGAGGGTTTTTATCTTTCAAGGATTTTATAAATTGTTC
>NZ_JBGSXS010000172.1:0-16763 GCF_041751335.1 Aquiflexum sp. | reverse complement strand
CGTCCTCTTACTCATCATCTGATCCAATTCCTGACGGGTCATGCTGCCGAGTTCGGGATGTTTCTCAAGCCATTTCAGGAAGGCTACTTTAATTTCAGCCGTCCATTGGCTGTCAATTTCACCTGTACTGTAAATATTATTCCGCACCATTTCGTAACCAAATTGGTCTTTGCGGACCACAAATTCCGCAACAGAGACCACTTCTTCCGCCAAATGTGCAGGTACAAATAATACTCCTTCGATTGTTGCAATCACCAAGTCTCCGGGAAGTACAATGGCATTCCCAATCCGAATCGGCGTATTAAGTCCCATCAGGACCATTTCCTCCGTAAATGAAGGATGAAAATCCCGCACAAATGCATTGAATCCCGGAATATTCCTGATCTCCTGCAAATCCCGGGAAGCACCATCGAATACCACCCCGTTGCCAGATTTGCTGTAAATGGAATTGGCCAAGGTAGATCCCATAATGGGGCCGCCTCCAATTTTCCCGAAAGCATCAGCTACATATAGATCACCTTGAGTAAGTATATCTATTGGCCAGGCATTGGTATTACCTTTCCTACCTTGTTTGGCACCTCTCTCCTTGATGTTTCGCTCAACATCTGGCCTGCTGGGTAGGTACATAGCTGTGACTGCACGTCCTGTCATCAACGTCTCATTTACCATTTTCCATCCACCTTCATATTGATTAACATATCCCTCATTTCTCAAAGCATTCCAAGCATCGTCCACCATGATATGCTTGGCCCTTTCCAATAGCTCATCTGGTATTTTCGGCCTGCCATCAGCAAACCTTTCTCCCATCCATTCCGAAGTGAGAAAGATCATTTCTTCATTGGAAATGGTTTGGGCTGATAGAATGCCATGCATTGAAAATGCGCTAAGGAATAAGAAAAGAATAATATTTTTCATAATGTTAAAACTTTAGTTTTTTTGCGTTTGAGAATATTGCCATTCAAGTAACTCTTGAATCCCCCTTAATCCCAATATATGTGAATTTTGCAACTTCACCTGACATCATCATCTCCCATCACTTCATATCCCTTCCATTTGAATTCCTTTGCAAGATCAGCAGCTGCAGGCCAGGCTATTTCATGCTGTTTGGTTGCCACCCATTTTCTGCGATTTTCCTCTGTATCGAAAGAAATCATAATCTGGTAATTGTAGGTGGTAGGTTCTGCTTGGATTTCCTTTGAAATGTTCTCAGGAAAAAGACGTAGAAGTTTTGAACCCAAATAACCTTGTTGCACGACCATGGCAGGAACATATATGGAATGAAACATCTCCTCAAAAGCTTTGGCATTTTCATTGGCTACCACAAATTCCATTTGTAGGGCAATAGCTTTAGTATCTATAGATGCTTTTCCTAAATCATGTTTTGCAGGAGCTATTCCAATTACCAAAAATTCAAGATCCTCACTACCCTCGTTGGCAAAACTCAAATTTTCACCCAATGACCCAAAAAAAGCATCATGCGCCTTAAAGTTTCCTATATCATTCCCAATGGCTACTGTTCCTTTGCCCTTGGTCACATAATAGACTTCTTCAAAACCTTCCAATTTTCTAGAGATGCCTTTACTTCCCGCAGGAATGATGACATGGTCCACATGATTCCAGTCGGTACTGAAAATCTCCGGACCAAGGATTCGACGGTACAATACCCCTTCTCCCCCATAAGCAGGATTATCCGATCTAAGTTTTTCTTTTTCCAATTGACCATGGACAAATGTGGGTATAGGATCTAAGATTGCTCCAACACGGGTATCACCTAGATCAAAATTATCAGTTTTTCCCTTGGTGCGGCTTACAGCAAAGTTGAGCCAGGTCAAGGCCTTGTCAGAGGAATTATATATGGCGTGGGAGTCTCCCATCTTGCAGGGTACTACTGCCGGGGCTTTGATTTTGGAAGTCCTCCCGTTAACAGTAAACTCTGCTTCCCCGTCCAAGATTACAAACATCTCTTCAATGCTATGATGGAAATGATGACCAATGCCGGATTTTCCCTGAATGCGTCCTGCATGTAAATAAAGAAAATTTGAAGCCAGGTCGTTTCTCCCTATCAATTGGGTAAAACCCATTTTCCCTGCTCCTGCATGAACCCCAGACAATTCCCTGTATTTGGTCTCATCATTAGGGATAATTCTATCCTTAAGGGACTGGGCATTGGCCTGAAAAGCCAATGCCATGGCTACCAAAATGATTAATCGTTTCATAGGTTTATGGGTTTGGTTATTTTTTTGATTCTTATCTAGGATGTTGTTTTGTCACTTATTCTCAGGTAAAGCATACACCACATATGCTTTGGGCAATGCCCCAGGTTTTTTGGAATGGTCATAACTATCCTTTGCAAAATTGGAAGTAGCATTGATTACCAGATATTGTTTACCATTCAACATGTACATACTTGGCTGTGCATTTGATTCTTGGCTCAACGTTTCTTCCCAAAGTAGTTCTCCATTATCCGCATCGAATGCATATAGCTTTCCTCCCTTTGCGGTAGAAAATACTATCCCTGAGGAAGTCACGATCATTCCCTTTCTCAGAACTCCACCCGGAGCCCCCTTACTTTGATCACCTTGTACGTATAAAGAATCCTGACCCACAGGCTTTTTCCATTTTATGGCACCTTCATTGAGGTCATAAGCCACCAAGGATGACCATGGAGGTGCTGCCAGTCCGGGCCACTCCAGTCCATATTCCGTGGTGTAACGAACGGCTGGATGGTCCACTCCTTCGGGATATTCTGAAGTAGGAGCGGCCTTTTTTTCATCTGGTTTGATTTTAGCGCCACCTGAAGCCACCACAGGTCCTTCTGGAGTTGTTGGCTCTTGGTTTCTTCTAAAGTTAAAACTCATAGGATTACCGCCCAAATATCGGTACATCGCTTTCAATGTTTCTTCATCCACATGGACAAATCCTGGCATCTGTCCCTTTCCGTTGATTACTGTACTTCTAAATTCATCATAGAATACATGCTGTCCTACATTAATAAGGGACGGCCCCACTCCTCCCGCCATGTCCACGCCATGACAGGTTTGGCAAGTCGAAGAATACAGTGCTTTTACCCTTTGGATTTCGTTTATGGATAAATCAATCTTCGGAGGCTCTACTTTATTGAGTTTGTAAATTGAGGCATGTTCCTGAGTAAGAATGTACATCATACCTTTTTCAGGATCTGCTGCCGAATTGCCATAATTAGAACCACCCAATGCACCGGGCATCATGATGGTCTCATATTTATCTGATGGAGGAACATACAATCCTGACTTGCCTTCTTCCAATCTTTTGTACCAAGCTTGTTTGATGCTGTCGGGAAAGTAAGGGTTAAGAGCTGCTTTGGTAACCTCATTTCTGGTAAAATTTGGAAGCGAGGAAATAGGCTGTGTAGGCCAAGCTTTCTCATCAGGCATCTCACTGGGTGGGAATGGTTTTTCCTCAATGGGAAATAGGGGTTCACCTGTCACCCTATCAAACACAAACACAAAACCATGTTTGGTGGCCACGGCCACAGCATCTATTTTTTTACCATTTCTGTTTATGGTCAACAATTGTGGGGCAGGTGATAGGTCATAATCCCAAAGATCATGGTGGACAGTTTGGTAATGCCAAATTCTTTCTCCTGTCCTAGCATCCAAAGCCACAATCGAATTCCCGAAGAGATTACTTCCATTCCTATCCGCACCATAATAGTCATAAGTAGGTGAGCCAACGGGAAGATAGGCAATCCCTTTTTCGGTATCCACCGTGATCTCACTCCAAACATTCACCCCTCCTACATATTTGTAGGCATCTTTTGGCCAAGTTTCGTATCCGAACTCACCGGGATGCGGGATGGTATGAAATATCCATTCCATCTTGCCTGTCACCACATTGTATGCTCTGACATGACCGGGAGGAGAAAAGTAATTTTCTCCGGGTGCTGACCCTATGATCAACAGGTCCTCATAAATCACCCCGGGCACCATGGGCTGTATCCTCCTGATAGAGGTAGGATCGCGATCCACTCCTACTCTTAGGTCAACATAGCCTTCCGTCCCAAAATCCATGATGGATTGCCCTGTGACAGCATCTATAGCCTGAATGGTGTTGTTGATGGTAAAGATTAGGCGTCTGTTTTTTTTGTCCTTGCTTTCCCAATAGTTGATACCCCTTCTTGTTAAACCATTCAAATTTGAATGAATCCAAATTTCCTTTCCTGTTTCTACATTGAGGGCAATAAGTGAGGAACTTTTACCCATGACATACATCACAGAATCTACTATGATGGGGCTGAAAAAATAGGGCGTCTCATCCTCAGTAGGATATATCCAAGCCACTTCTAATTGAGATACGTTCACTTTGGTAATTTCAGCCCCAACAAAAAATTTGGATTGGTCTGGACTTCCTCCATAATGGGTCCATGTGGAGTGTTCTTTTGAAACTTCCTTCTGGCAGGACAAAAATGTTACCAAAATAAGAATCCCGAAAAATATCGGTGCGATAATGTAGAATGGTTTTCTTGGGTTCATTAATGTTTTACTATAGGGTTTCAACAAATCACCCTTTTTTCCTCAAATCAGGAATTAGGATATTTCTATTTTCAATATAAGATCTTATGGACTAAGATAACGGTTTTGAGGATTTTAAGAACTTTAAATATATGGGGATACTATCATTTTACAAAGGTAGTTACAAGATCAATTAACCATTCATAATACTTTTAGTGTATAAATGACACTATTTGAAATTGAAAATGTAAATTGAGTTCAAATTGTACAACTATCAAAGTCCCAAATTCAAAAATCTCTCTATAATTTTATTGCTCTCAATATAAATTAAACTTAACCACAAAATATGAAATTCAACTTGAAGTTAACATTCATTTTACTGATAACCATGATCTTAATTGGGACACGTAGTTATGCACAGGATCCTGATTTCTACATATTCTTAAGTTTCGGACAATCCAACATGGAAGGACACTCTAAATTTGAGCCTGTAGACACTATTGCAAACCCCAGGTTTAAGGTCATGCAAGTGGTGGATTGTGATAACTTAAATAGGAAAAAAGGAAACTGGTATGATGCTGTCCCGCCATTAACCAGATGCAATACCGGACTGACCCCAACGGATTATTTTGGCCGGACTTTGGTTGCTGGATTACCGGAAAACATCAAAGTTGCCGTTATCAATGTCTCGGTCGGAGGCTGCAAAATCGAACTCTTTGACAAAGATAATTATGAAACCTATACCGCTGATGCGCCCGCTTGGATGAAAAATATGATCGATGCATACGATGGGAATCCTTATGGCAGATTGGTAGAAATGGCGAAGTTGGCTCAAAAGGACGGAATCATCAAAGGTATTCTGTTGCATCAGGGTGAGTCCAATACAGGTGACACCACATGGCCAAGTAAGGTAAAGGATGTGTACACCAATTTGTTGGCTGATCTTGGACTTGATCAAAAATCCGTTCCGCTATTGGCAGGTGAACTTGTAGATGAAGCTCAAGGTGGTAAATGTGCAAGCATGAATCCCATTATCAATAGACTCCCAGAATTAATCCCAAATGCACATGTGATCTCATCTGAAGACTGTGAAGCAGTTTCTGATGGGCTACATTTTTCCGCTGAAGGTTACCGTAAACTCGGCGCACGTTACGGTGAAAAAATGCTTAGTATACTTGAACATTAAACCTATTAAAACCTAGACCCATGATGAAAATAATTCCCCTCCTTCTAGTCCTTTCATTTGGATTTGGATTTGTCCATGCTCAGGACTTCGAAAAAGAAGCACCTGAAGCATTCGACATTGTCAGAACTGACATTTTCAAAGGAAAAATCGATACCATAAGCTACCAATCCAAAACTGTCGGTGTGACAAGACAGGCATTGGTTTATACACCCCCTTCCTTTTCCAAAAGCAAAAAATATCCTGTCCTATACCTGCTGCATGGTATCGGTGGTGACGAAAAAGAGTGGCTCAACCATGGCAGTCCGCAGGTAATTTTGGACAACCTCTATGCTGATGGTAAGATTGAACCCATGATTGTGGTCATGCCAAATGGCCGGGCCATGAAAGATGACCGTGCAACAGGAAATATCATGTCCCCGGATAAAGTGGAAGCATTTGCAACTTTCGAGAAAGATCTGTTGAATGACCTGATTCCATTTATCGAGAAAAAATATCCTGTCCTGAAAGACCGTGAAAACCGTGCCATTGCAGGGCTTTCCATGGGTGGTGGCCAATCCCTGAATTTTGGCTTAGGTAACCTTGACAAATTCGCATGGGTGGGTGGATTTTCTTCCGCACCCAACACCAAAGCACCGGAGGTTTTGGTTCCAGATCCTCAAGCGGCAAGGGAAAAGCTGAAATTACTTTGGATTTCCTGTGGTGATGCGGACAACCTCCTTCGCTTCAGTGAGCGTACCCATCAATACCTTGTAAAAAACAATGTCCCCCATATCTATTACATAGAACCAGGAGGCCATGATTTCAAAGTGTGGAAAAATGGACTGTATATGTTTTCCAAGATGTTGTTTAAACCCGTGGACCAATCGAAATTATCTCAATTTAACAGCTTATCAAAATGAATGCAATAATCTTAAATAAGCCCGAGCAACTTGAACACATACAACTTGATCTGGATACTAAATTAAAACCTGACGAAGCTTTGCTTAAAGTCCATAGGATTGGGATATGTGGTACCGACATGCATGCATTTCGTGGAAATCAGCCCTTCTTTTCTTACCCGAGAATCCTAGGGCATGAACTTGGGGTGGAAGTAATCGAAACCGGAAACTCCGTAAAAAATGTAGTTGTTGGAGACAGGTGTTCGGTAGAACCTTACTTCAATTTTGGAAGTGATCAGGCAGTGAGGAGGGGGAAAACCAACTGTGGTGAAAATATTTCAGTTTTCGGGGTCCATGCGGATGGGGGTATGAGGGAATATATCAAGTTACCTTCCAGATACCTCCACCAATCCAACAAACTGACTTATGAGCAATTAGCGCTGATCGAGCCGCTGAGTATAGGATGCCATGCAGTCTAGAGGGCCGAGTTAACAGAAGAGGACAAAGTCTTGGTAATCGGTGCAGGTCCTATTGGACTGGCAACCATTAAGTTTGCCAAAATCAAACAGGCAAAAGTCGCAGTGATGGATATCAATGAGGAGCGACTTGGATTTTGTAAAACAAATCTGGATTTAACAGGCCTCATCAATGCCAAATCAAATAAGGTTGTCGATGATATCCGAGATGCTTTTGAGGGAGATTTGCCAACTGTGGTGATGGATGCCACAGGAAATCCCCAATCCATGAGAAACACATTTGATTATGTAGCATTTGGTGGAAAGATAGTTTTTATAGGTCTATTTCAAGGAGATTTCACATTTTTTGACCCACTGTTTCACAGAAAAGAAATCACCCTGATGGCCAGTAGAAATGCACTCGGAGTGGATTTTGATCAGATCATTACATTAGTGGAGGAAGGAAAAATTGACACCGACCTTTGGATAACCCACAGGATGGCATTTCAGGATCTGCCTGAGAAATTTGAAAGTTTATTGTTGCCGGAAAGTAAAGTGATCAAGGCGATTGTTGAGTTGTAGAAATCTAAACGAATTAATAATTTACATCGGTCAGACCAGTAACCCGATTTATACACATAATGCCTCTATTTGTGTCTTATTTGGCGTTTGTGCAAGGTTTAGTTTGCAACTACGCCTTACTATTGTAAACATACTATGTCTGCCACCCATTGACAAGCCCTAAATAATCTAATTTTGATTGAATTGTGTTGAATATCCGTAAACCTAAGCTATGTTTGATCCTACGTAAAAAATTATTTCTCACCCATCATTGAAATATTGATATGAAACCTTCAGCACCAATGAAAATTACCTGGATTATAGGATTGATCTGCGGTATACTTGGCATTATTGGACATTTTACCCAAGTTCAATATTTATCAGAACATAGTTTCACGCTTTTGCTGATTGGTTTCCTTGCTTTGGCAGTGGGGACTACTTTTAAAGGGATTTAAAATTCAGGAAATTTATTTCTTATGGAATTTATACCCAAAGCCAACTGACCATACCCATTGATCTGCTGTATCTCTGTGAAAAAACGGTGCAATCAAGACTAGATTTTTGTAATCGATTCTTGGTGATACACCTAACCTTGCACCTAACTTGCCATTTAATGAGTAGAGTGATGGCAATGCACCAATACCGACCTTCAAGTTTTTATTCAAAACCAAAAACAAAGCTGGGCCTCCAACATTCACTGAATAAAAATTATTTCCAAAAGAAACACCAATCATTCCTTCCAAACTCAGGTCCATTCCAGACGATTGTTTGATAGCAGTGCTGTCCTGACTTTTAGCTGCAAATGAAATAAGTAGAAATAACAAAAAACCTAATAATACTTTAATTCTCATCTTATGAATGTTTTTAAGTTTCAAACTGATGGTAAAAATATAGAGACCATCTAGAAGACAATAGAATTAGCTTTGTTTGTTTTTAAAAATATGACGAGAGGTAAGGTAATTGGAAGGATATTATGGTGTAATTGCAGATTACACCCAGTTCAAACCAAACATATTCTACACCCATAAGGGGTCCAGACCTTCTAAGCTGACTGTATCTTTGGATTTCTTATTTTGGCACCCGCTTATTTAAAAGATAATTAAAAATATAGGGAGTATTATCGGTGAGGTATTGAATTCTTTCGTTACGGCAAAATGAGATCTAACGAGGTAATATTTGATTTGTGTGATGTAAAACCAGTGTTTTACTGCCGTAGCAATATTTTTATTGAATTTTTGTCTGTTTTTACTACTTTAATTAATTGAAACCTAGGGTCTTTTATTGATTTATATACTTTCAATTTAAAGTTAGGTGGCAGTAGGTATAAAACATAGTTGAGAAAACCGTGAATATTAGGAGGTAATTTCTATTCAGTCTCACTATCCTATGTCTAGTTTAGCGGCAACTATTGTGTACATATTTTCCATTTGCTCTCCATGTTTTTCTTTCGTCCAATTTCCTTAACTAAAATAAATGGTGCCGATATAGCCATAAGCCCTCCCGCAGCCTCTAGCATTCCCAAAGCCTCTTTATTACCTTCAAAAGCCCATATAACAGGCGTTCCGCTCAACATAATTACACCCAGATAGCCTATAAAACCGAAGAAACCCGGATTGACATTCTTCACTATTGTCTGAATGTTTGAAATATCCATTACTGAGACTTTTTTTCAAAACAGGCGATAAGGTTTTGTTCTGCTATAAGAGCATCTTCAGGATGGACGGATTTTTCCCAAGTTTTAATACTGATAGGTTCCAATTCTTCAAGTGTATAGCCAATCATTTCTGCCCATCGAGCGTTGAAATTTGTTTCGCCTGTTTGCACATTCCACTCCCAAATTCCTGCATTGGTACCTTCCAAAATATTCTGAATCCTAAGGTTTTGTTTTGTTATTTGAGTAAAAGCATTTTTTCTTGGCGTAATATTTTCAATTTGAGCTATAAAATACTTAAAGGTTCCATCAAGGTTTTTTACTTTTGATCCACTTAAATTGATCCAGATCACATTGCTGCTTTTGGTGAAATAACGCTTTTCAATCTGATAGTTTTCTATTTCATCATTGATTAGCTTATATACATTTTCTAGATCTCCTTCCAAGTCATCAGGATGTGTAATTTCTTGGAAAGTGAGATTAATAAATTCTTTTGCCGTGTACCCGAGTAGTTCACAAAGACTTTTATTTTTTTTCAGAAATTTACCATCTAAAGACACTAATCCCATTCCATGGGCCATCCATTTTCTCAGGCATTATTGTCTGAGCAGCATTAGATTCCTCCTACGTCGGTATGACAAGGCAAAGCCTTTTTCCTTAAATTACCTTCCATAATTCATTGATCTGTGAGATTGTCCCTTGTCCCTTCATCCTTCATCCCTCCACCTTCATCCTTTCCAAACCTCCTCACTCCGGCACCGCATCATTTGCTGCTGTCGCATACAATCCGATCAAATTACCCGTAAATCCTCCTGCCACGTTGGTGGAAAGTATATCACCTGAAACGGTTCCTCCAAGCGTTGTGAAGTCATTGCCGCTCAAGGCGTACCCAAACTCGAAATCATCATGTGATGCTTTGACCTGTAATTTGATCGGGCCGTTGATGTCCACTTTTTGGCTGGCCAGGATTTTTGATGCTCCTTTTTCAGTTCGCTCAAGCAGGATATAGAAATCATTCCCTTTTTTGGTAAGTCCAAATACATAGTTAAATTTTTCACTTTGTACACAGGTCAATCCAGCCAAATCTTTTTCGGAAGCAGGTTTGTAATCCAAGGTAGTGGTAAAGGAAAATTCCTTATGCATCTGTCTGTAAAACAAGGTAGAAGTTGGTTTGACTTCTTTGATATTTACCTCAAACGGATTTATTTCCATACCTTTTTTAGTGATGGACATGAATTCCTCGCGTGGGCCTCTCAAACCAATCCATCGGTAATCCAATTTATCGGATTTGAAATCCTCTGTATAGGTAAAGTTTCCGTTTGGAAAAAATCCGGCTTTTCCTGTCTTGTTCTCAGTTACACTTTTGGGCATCTTAAGCTTGGGTTCCATTGGAATCAGGCCATTTTCAAATACCGGAAACTCACCTGACCAATCTACAGGTAGTATGAAGGTTTCCCTTCCGGTATTCACCCTGTCTTTGTTGTTGGGACGGATGCCCAAAAATACACCGTAATATTTATCATCCGGACCTAAAACAAGGTCAGCATGCCCTGCCCAGTCCACTTTGTTTTTTCTGTCCTTGTTAAAATACCTTTGGGTAAGAATTGGGTTGCTTGGCGCAGGAATATATGGGCCCTTAGGGTCATCGCTTACAAATATCACCTCACTGTGCCAACCTCCGGTGCCACCTTCTGCACACATCAGGTAATATTTATTGTTCTTTTTATAGATATGAGGGGCTTCTATCCAAATCGGTTTTTGGGTGATGTCAACACCACCATCTACGATGATCTTGTCAGTGCCTTTTATGACTTGATCCGCTTCCACATCATACTCCCAGATTTTGATCACCCTATGACCATTGTACAGTTCCTTCCCTCTATCCGGAGCATCATTGTGGACAACATAGGCTTTTCCATTGTCATCAAAAAACAAAGCCGGATCTATTCCGCCAAAATCCAGTTTATAAGGATCACTCCATCCTTGCTTTGGATCTTTTGTCTTAACAACTATATTGCCGAATCCTCCGGCAAACTGAGTAACGATCATGTAAAAGGTATCATTGTTTTTATTGTAAATAATATCCGGAGCAAAGATCCCTGCGCTGATACCTGTGTCATGCACTTTCAATTGGGACTTGCGATCCAATACATGGCCTATCTGTGTCCAGTTTACCAAATCATTGGAATGGAAAATCGGCACTCCTGGAAACATAGCGAAGGAGGAATGCACCATGTAATAATCATTTCCCTTTCTGGTAATAGATGGATCAGGATAACAGCCCTGTAAAATGGGATTATAAAATTCACCTTCCTTCAATGGATTGTCCCTGTAGACCTGATCGTCTCCTTGGTAAACAACTTGGGTAAATATGGGTGGGTTTTTTGCCTTCTTTTGGCTGAATGCATCAGTGGTGGAACACACTGACATCAATACCGCGAAGAGGAATATGTGCTGATTCTTCATTGTTTATGTTTTTATGTGGATTCAAGTTATTTAAATTTCCGTACTTAATTCTGCTACTTACTTATTCAACTATCAAAATGAATAAGATCAGATATTAATTGATACCTGCCTGCTGCAGGCAGGTTTGATATTGATTGATACTACTGCGCCGTGGCGTATTATTTATGAAAGTATCGTGAATCCTGAATTTAAACTTCAGGTTTGTACTCACTAATCCAGTAACTTTTGGACTTCGAAGTAAGCAGGCTTAGGCTGTAATTCTTCGTCCAGTAAAAAAGGAAAAGCCTTTCTTCCCGGTTTGTCGAGCCAAGATGCGTCATCACCTATTCCCCAAAAGGTCACGTTTGTAATGATATCGCTGTAATCCAAAAAGATTTGAAATATCATCTTGTAAGCCTCTTTTTGCCTGGCAGAAAATGTCTCTGTATATACAGTAGACCCCGGTTCCTCATTTGACAGGTACACCGGCAGATCCAACTCAGTAATCTGAATTTCAACCCCCAACCCCCTAAACAAATCCAGTGAGGTTCTTATATTCTCTTCGGATGTTCCCACAAACCAATGTCCCTGAATACCTAAACCATCAATAGGGATATTATTGTCTTTCAACCTTTTGACCAGATTGTAGATCTTGTACCTTTTCCAGCTGAAGATGGAGTTATAATCATTATAAAACAGCTTGGCATTTGGATCCGCTCTGTGGGCAAAAACAAACGCTGAATCAATATAGGATTCTCCAAACATTTTGTACCATGGAGAATCTTCACGATAGATTATTTCTCCATTAGGATCCCAATCAAACAAAGCTTCATTCACTACATCCCAAGCATATACATCTCCTTTGTACCTTGACATTACAGCAGTGATATGATCTTCCAATTGATCTAAGGCAACTTCCTTTGACAAAAGCACTCCATCTTGATCATAAAACATCCAATTAGGTGTCTGTGAATGCCAAGTCAAGACATGTCCTCTTACCTGAATGTTGTTTGTTTTTGCAAATTGAACAATTTTATCTGCACCGTCCCATGTATACACACCTTTGTTCCGCTGCAAGGCATCGGGTTTCATAACATTTTCAGCAGTAACGCTAGAAAAATGCTTGATCAATGCTTGTCCGTGATCCGTATTAGCATCCGCATGATGAGGGGTAATCGCTGCACCGATGGGGAAATAATCTTTAAACAGTTCTTTAAGCGGAATGGCTACTATTTCTTCATCCTTTTCTTCATCCTTGTCATCATCTTGATCTTTAGGATCATTTACAACAGGGTCTACTTCCTCTATAGAGTCACAGCTGAAAGTAATAATGGATAAAGCTATGATGCAAAACCTAACTAGGATTCTATTATATAATATTTTTAATCTTTCCATATTCACTATGTAAAATGCTTAAAGCTTTATTTAATAATGTAATCAATTTTTTTATCGGGAATTAGAATTTTATTTTATTATCAATTTTGAAATAATCGAAGTCAACATGACCACCTGGATTTTTGCTGGCATAATTGAACAGACCAAACCGGTAACCCATAAAATGGGGTAATGTATATCTCATCTTCAGTTCAGTCCCGATTGGTTTCCAATTTTTTCCATCCAAACTATAATAGAAATTAGCCACATCTTTACGGTTCCTAAAATCACACTCCGCTTTGAAATAAATTGTATTCTGTCCAAGTTGGAATTCGGCTACTACATCTTCCTTCCCATCAGGTGCCAATACTTGTATGATGTTCTTTTTCCCCTTTTCATCCTTGACAGCTACAAATCCATAATCCTTTTGCAAAAGCGCCAGTCCTGCCACATCTCCATCCTTCATGCCACTGACATCGATTTTGGTAATGCCTGATGAAACAGGCCCGATAGTTCGCTGGGTAAGGGTATTTTTGGCATGTAAAAAATCGGGATCAACGCGGCTAGTGGTTAACCGAAGGTGTCCACTTCTTGCGCTCAAAGACCAATGATCCGGATCAGGATTGTGGTTCCACTGCCACACAAGTTGAAGTGATTCATCTCCATTTTTTGTTTCAAAATCATCGGAGGCAACAATTCCCGGGATCAAGCTTTTATTCTTGGGCAATTCCAGCTCATCGGGTACTTTTCCATCTACTCCCAACACAGGCCAGCCATCTTCCCATATCACTGGTACCAGATAAGGAATCCTACCTACTGCCCCGTTATCCCTAAATAAGTATGCAAACCAATCTCCATCATGGGTATCAATCAAGCCTCCCTGTGCCACACCTTTGTCCTGAAGCATTACTTTGCCCTCATAAGGACCATGGAGGTTATCGGACCGATGGACTATTACGGTTCGCATCCCACCTTTTGGCCATGCAATATTAAAAAGGTAATATTTCCCGTAAACCTTAAACATTTGTGAGCCTTCTGCAGGCAAACCAACATTGCTGCCAGCAGGAGCAGTTGCATTTTCGATCAGGACCTTTTCAGTCCCGGCTATTACACCAGAAAGGTCAGACTCTAACTCTACCATAGTAAGCTCGCCCGCTCCCCAAATCAAAAAGACTTTGTCTTCTTCAAAAACCAATGTATGGTCATGCATGGACGGTGGAAATGCGATAGACTTAAAAGGTCCATTTTCAATATCCTTAGTAGTGTAAATATGGGTTTTTCCGGTACTGGCAGAGAATGTGGAAACATAATAAGTTCCCTTATGAAATCGGAGGCAACTTGCCCAAGAACCTCTGCCATAGCTGTTTTTGTCATTTGAGAGTGTCAAGAGGTCATTGGTATCGAGCACATCATAGGCATAATTGACGATCTCCCAATTCACCAAATCCTTGGATTTCATGATAGGAACTCCCGGTGCCATGTGCATGGTGGTACTACTCATATAATAAGTATCCCCTACCCTTATCATGGACATATCAGGGACATCTGCATGGATGATGGGGTTGAGGGCTTTTTTACTTTGACCGTGGGTCGAGCCAACGATCAGAGTGAACAAAAAGGTAAAAATTATGATTGCTGGACTTTTCATAAGGTCAATATTGCTAACAATGACATATATCGGAGATGACGTCATGCTGATCCCGATGGCTATCGGGAGAAGCATCTCATGAGGAACAGTAAATGATAAAATGAACATAATTAGGACCTCTCGAGATTCCTCGAACCTCGGAATGACGCCTGCCTGCCGTAGGTAGAAGAAACCTGATGTCATTACCTATTATGAACATTTTAAAATGTTGGAAATTCGGTATGAAGCGTAACCCGATCTCATTTACTTTTTGGCCAACTTAATCAAATCAGCGACAACAGCTTTTGGCTGAAAACCCCTATCAAACAACAATGGATAATCTGTTCTGCCTCTTACCGGCCAATTGTTTTTCCAAGAATGCTGATCTGCAATTCCCCATAAGGTCACCCTTGAAATTTTATCCTGATGTTTCAAAAATAGCTTGAAAAACTCCACGTAGCGATCATCGAACTGTTTTTGTACATCGGCTGGTAAGCCTTTTTCATATGGATTGATACTTTGTTGATATTCAAATGAAGTCGCTACATCAGCGCCTACGTTCCTTCTGGGAGACGGGAGTACAGACATATCCAATTCAGTGATCATCACATTTACACCAAGGTTGGAATAAGCCAATATGCTTTTCTCAAATTCCTCAATCTCAGGATGCTCAAGACCAATATGGCCCTGCATACCGATGCCATCAATTTTAACTCCTTGTTTTTGAAGATTTTGTACCATCTTAACTACTCCACTCCTTTTTCCTGGCATAGCCATGGAGTAGTCATTGTAATTTAACTCTGCATCTGGATCTGCCTCATGGGCAAACTGGAATGCAAGCTTCATAAAGTCTTCTCCTAAAATCTGGTAAAATTTACTATCTCTCCACGACCCATCATCCAAAATGGCTTCATTGACCACATCCCAGGCTTTGACCTGACCTTTGTATCTTCCGACAATGGTCTTGATATGGGTCTCCATGCGTTTGGTCAATACTTCTTTGGAAACATCTTTGCCTTCGTCATCGGTGAAAAACCACCTAGGTGCCTGGGAATGCCAGATCAAGGTATGGCCAACGATATAGAGGTTATGGGCCTTTCCAAGTTCCACGAATTTGTCTGAATCAGTAAAATTGAATTCACCCTCTCGAGGCTGCATTGGGCCACTTTTCATTACATTTTCTGCAACAATGGAATTAAAATGGGTTTTTAACACCTCTAATGAGGCCTCGTCCCTACCATTGATCTGACCGCCATTTAAAGCAGTTCCTATTAGGAATTTACCTTCAAATGCATCCTTGAGTCCTCTTTCGGTATTTTGTGCTTTGAGGTCATATCTTACGCCAACCATCAAGGTGAGGATAAACATGAGAAAGGTAAGATTTCTTATTTGGTTGTTTTTCATAGCTTTCAATGGGTTTTGCATTGGTTAAAGTTGATAGGTATAATAGGTTTGAGGTAAATAGGTCGTTAGGTTTGTGTTAAATAGGTATGAGTATATAATTTTTTCTAAATTGAGTCCTTATCCTTACCCTAATATTGAGAGGAATTGATTTAGGATTTGCTAGGATCCAGCACAGATATTTTTGGTTTTGGCATATTCCCTGAACCAATTGAATACCGGATAGGCACAGGCCTCGGGGTCAGCATCATAAGCTATACCTCCATTGAGATCACCTCTTTCTATAAGTTTTTCGGGCGTAAGCAGATTCCAACTCACGTTTCCTGATCCATCGCCCAACATTTTGAAATTTGCTACAAACCCATATCTACCGGCAGTTCCTGTTAAGCCAACTTTTCCCCACACACCGTATTGTTCCGGCCCCCAATCTATTTCGGTAATGGCTATCGGGGCTATATCAGATATAGGTTTGATGTTTGGTTCCAGTTGAGTCTGAAGGTCGTTGGGTCATTGTTATCCAATCCCCAATATCCTAGATAGATATGAACTGCATAACCGAAATTTCCATCCTCTATGGGATTGTTGGGAAATCCACGATAGTGTGATTGATAACCGGAGCCTGGTATCCAGAATGAAAATTGGATTGGTTAGCAAGAATTATATTTCCATTCAAAAGGATTGAAAATACCCTTACC
>NZ_JBGSXS010000171.1:0-4469 GCF_041751335.1 Aquiflexum sp. | reverse complement strand
TCTGTTGACCCTTTCTGCAGTCCACTTGTAACCGAGTCTATTTTGAACCCATTCGAAATAAGAGACAGTCACACCACCTGCATTCGCCAGGATATCGGGTACAGCCATAATTCTTTTTTCATTGATAATGGCATCTGCTTTAGCAGAAGTAGGACCATTGGCACCTTCCACTATCAATTTGGCTTTGATTTTATCTACATTCTTGATGGTGATCACATCTTCCACAGCTGCAGGCACCAGTACATCTACTTCCAACTCCAACAACTCAGCAGGATCAGTCAATTTTTCCGCTCCTTTAAAGCCCTCCAATGTCCCTTTATTAATGTCCCTATAGGCGATTGCTTCATGTATATTGATGCCATTTTCATTGTGGTATGCACCAGATATATCAGATATAGCTACAATTTTCAAACCTCTTTCCTCCAACAATTGTGCAGCCCAAGATCCTACGTTTCCAAATCCCTGTACGGCACATGTTGCCTGAAAAGGATTGATTTTCAGTTTTTGCATGGCAGCTAGCGCAGTGACCATTACCCCACGTCCTGTTGCTTCTGTTCTACCCAATGAACCGCCCAATACCAATGGTTTTCCGGTTACTACAGCATTTACTGTCATGCCATGTGCTTTGGAGTATTCATCCATCAACCATGCCATTTCCCTAGGTCCAGTTCCCATGTCGGGAGCAGGAATATCTTTGTCAGGTCCAAATACATCAATCATGGCCAATGTATATGCCCTCATCAATCTTTCAATTTCACCGGAAGACATTTCTCTTGGATTACATCTTACACCGCCCTTACCTCCACCATAAGGGATATCCACTACTGCACATTTCCATGTCATCCAAGCAGCCAATGCCCTTACCTCATCAAGATGGACATCAGGAGCAAATCGGATGCCTCCTTTGGCAGGTCCAAGGATATTGGAGTGGATTACCCGGATACCCTCAAACACCTGAATTTTGCCACTGTCCATGGTGATTGGCAATGATACGATAACTTGTTTGGCGGGATTTTTCAGCACATTGTAAACCTCATCTGAGAGGCCTAGTTTTTCTGCTGCAATGTGAAATCTTTCCATCATGGACTCCAAAGGATTTTCTTTGTCCTTGATTGGGGCCGGTTCAATGTAAGCCATATTGGGTTTGTTTAGTTGACTATGAAATTTGGTACAATATTAAGGAGTTTTTATAATAACCAAGGGGTATTTTTAGAAGATTTTCAAAAAGGCAGCTATAAATGGGGCCGATAATAGCAAACCGTCAAAACGGTCCATAAAGCCTCCATGACCCGGAAGTGATTTGCCCGAATCCTTGATCTCTATACTTCTCTTGAAAAGGGACTCAATCAGGTCTCCATAGGTGCCGGCAATGATAATGATTGTGGCCACTCCTAACCATTGCCACTCGGGAATGGAATTGAAGTATTTACCCAGAAAATAGGCAACTAAATAGGCAGAAGCGGCTCCTCCCAAAAAACCTTCCCATGATTTTTTTGGTGAAACCCTTTCAAAAAGCTTTGTTTTACCGAATTTGGTTCCCGCAAAATATGCGCCTGAATCACTCGCCCAAAGTATTAAAAGCGAACCAATGATAATCTCGTAGTGAAAAGATCCGTCGACCGAGAAAGCTGCTACATTTAACAATGAAAACGGAACTGCAACATAGAATATTCCCAAAAAGGTAAATGCAATTCCCGTAAACGGTTTTCTATCTGATTTTCTGTACAGTTTGATGAAAAATATCAGGGAAGCCAAAGGGAAAATCATAAAGTAGTACTTTTCTTCCAATCGTTCCATGCCGATAAAAAAGGAAAGCGCAAATATCGTTACTCCGAGAAAAGTGCCAAAGCTTTTTAATGGCAGCATCCCATCTAAACCCGAAAGTTTATAAAATTCCATTTGAGCAAAACCTAAAATGAGAGCAAAAATGATAAAATACAGCCAAGGACTATAATATGAACCTCCCACAATAACTCCTGCACCTACGAGACCGGTAATAACCCTCTGTCCCAAGTTGCTGTAATTATTAATATTGAAGCGTTCCCTCATCCTAAAAGGAGATCTCATATTTCACGATGTTTAGCGCTTTTAAAAATTCATTTTTTGGTACCATTACTTCATATTGGCCATGAATCTGATAGACGGATTCTTTTTTATTCAAAACCACTGCAGCAATTTCATTTTCTTCCAATACCGATTTCACGATCTCAGCTCTTACAGGAGAACCGTCTGAAAATACTTTTTGCCAATTACTCATGAATAAGAATTTTTTTATTTTTTTCTTTAAAAACTTGCATGCTAATGATCAATAGCACTAATCCTAACAGCGCAAAAGGTAAAGAAACTTGCTCTGACTCTTCAATGTTGAATTCAATTTTTCCTAATTTATTCAAATAAACCAATATTACGGTAAAGGCATTGTTCAGGATATGTGCACTAATGGGATAAAGTAAACTGCCCGAATAATAATAAAGATAGCCGAATATCGCTCCCAGCAACATCCTTGGAAACAAACCATAAAACTGCAAATGTATGGCTGAAAATATAAATGCTGCCAACCAGATTCCCACATGGGCATTTCCGGTGTAATATTGGAGTTTGGGCTGAAGTACCCCTCTGAAAAGAAATTCCTCTCCCAATCCTGCAAGAATACCAATGACCAATAAACCCATCAAAAACTCTGATGTGCTGTCGAAATCAGTCAGGTATTTTGTCATCAGCATCAGCTCGTCTTCTTTTTCCCGCATGGTATTTTCAAGGTCGCTCAAAAAGCCGGGAAACTTGATTCCTGCATTCCATTCAATCAACATGCCATTGAAAAGTATCCCTCCGATCATTACCACAACCATTATTGCAAAGCCTGTGAACTTAAACCGATCTATTTGTTGTTGCCAACCAAGGTCTGCTTTGTCCACCAATTTGGCAATGATCAAGGCTGCAACAAAGAAACCCAAACCGCCACCCAGACCTTGTACAAAAAGAAAAGCCATTCTTCCATCAGGGTTTTCTGATTGGCCGGTTACCAATGCCAACAGTTCATCTAACGGAATGCCAAAAAGAGGATTGATCAGTAAAAGACCAAGGCCTTGTAATAGGAATAGCACGCCAATGGTAATCAAGACCATTACTACAAAAGACAAAAGCCAATTACTTTTGGAAGCAATGGGGGATTGGGTTTTATAAATCTGCATAATTGCGGTAAATTTACACGAAAATTATAATTACAAAGTGGTAAAGATTGGAAACTTGGAATTAGGGGAATTCCCATTGCTATTGGCACCGATGGAAGATGTCAGCGATCCACCGTTCAGGGCAGTCTGCAAAGAAAACGGTGCAGACCTGATGTACACTGAATTTATAAGTTCTGAGGGACTGATCAGAGATGCCGTCAAGAGTGTTCAGAAACTGGATATTTTCGAATATGAAAGACCTATAGGCATTCAGATTTTTGGAAATGAAATAGAGTCCATGAGGGAAGCTGCTAGCATTGTCGAGGAAGCAGGTCCGGATATGCTCGATATAAACTATGGCTGCCCTGTAAACAAAGTCGCCTGTAAAGGTGCGGGTGCAGGGATTTTGTTGGATATTGACAAAATGGTGAGAATGACTGCTGAAATTGTCAAAAGTGTAAATATTCCAGTAACTGTAAAGACAAGATTAGGTTGGTCCCAAGATACTATCAGGATTGTGGAAGTTGCAGAACGATTGCAGGATGTGGGCATTCAGGCCATCAGCATCCATGCCCGTACCCGTCAGCAGATGTATAAGGGTGAAGCAGATTGGTCTTATCTGAATTTGGTGAAAGATAACCCTCGTCTGCATATCCCTGTTTTTGGAAACGGTGACATTGATACCCCTGAAAGAGCAAAGGAATACCGAGAAAAATACAATGTGGATGGGATGATGATTGGAAGGGCTTCCATTGGATATCCGTGGATTTTTAATGAAATCAAACATTATTTTGAAACCGACGAAAACCTTCCCGGTCCCGATCTAGTGGAAAGGATCAGGGTTACCAAAAAGCACCTTGATTTCTCGGTCCAATGGAAAGGGGAGAAGCAGGGGATTTTGGAAATGAGAAGGCACTACACCAACTATTTTAGAGGTATGCCCAATTTCAAACCATTCCGAACACAGATGGTTACTGCTGAAAGTTATATGGAAGTTGCTGCTCTTTTGGAAGAGGTAGGTGAAGTGTATGCGGATTATCAGTTTTGAAGAGAGGCAAGAGGTTAGAGGCGAGAGATTAGAGCCAAGAGCCAAAGCTTGTCCAGAGTCTACCCAAGACTTAAACTCAGGAGCCGTCACCCTGACGTAGAAAGGGTCTCTCGAGGATCAGTAAATGTAAAAATATAAACATAATATAGAACCTCTAGAGATACCTCGTGCCTACCATTGACAGAATTCTGATTTGCCCCTCGGCAAGCTCGGGGAACGGAGAAATTGGTTAATAAAGGTGGGGGTGGGGG
>NZ_JBGSXS010000170.1:0-1884 GCF_041751335.1 Aquiflexum sp. | reverse complement strand
CAATACGGAATTTCCAAATTGCCTTTGCCTCTGATCTATGGGTTCAGGGCTTAACCAATCTAATTCATCCATTTGACCGCTTTGGGAATAGGCAGTCAGAGCATTCTGATAACAGGTCATCTTGATGTGTTCCTCAGGGATGCCCATTTTGCGCATGAGGGCAGCAGTTTTCGGGACCGCCAAAGGATCGCTGATTCCCCAATCTGCGGCACTGTCCACAATGATTCTTTCCGGACCATATTGTTTGACAATTTCTACCATGCGTTCACTGCCCATTTTGGTATGCGGGTAGATGGTAAAAGCTGCCCAATATCCCCTATCCAAAACTTCCTTTACGGTTTCCTCATTGTTATGGTCTACAATCACCATTCCCGGATTGACTCCATGTTCCTCGCTGACATCCATGCTTCGTGTCGTTCCTTTTTTCTTGTCCCTATGTGGAGTATGGATTAAAACGGGAAGGTTAACATCTTTAGCCAATTCAAGTTGTAACCTGTAAAATCGATCTTCTGCTTCAGTTTGGTCATCATATCCAATTTCTCCTATCGCAACAACACCCTCTTTGCCAACAAACAGTGGCAACAATTCCATTACCTCCTCTGCCAAAGGAATATTGTTGGCCTCTTTGGAATTCAGACCCATAGTGCAGTAGTGAACAATGCCGAATTGCTTGGCTCGGAATCTTTCCCAACCGACCAATGTGCTGAAATAATCCTTGAAACTTCCCACCTCTGTCCTAGGCTGACCCAACCAAAAGGCAGGCTCAATAATGGCAACGATTCCTGCTTTGCGCATGGCTTCGTAGTCATCTGTGGTCCTTGAAATGACATGTATATGTGGATCGATAAACATTTCCATCTTGTTGTGTTTTAAATATTGTTGAAAACTAGTAGTTTTTGATTTTAAATCAAATGTGATGTTTTTCTATATGGATTGGTCAACTTTTAAGTTTTGATAGTTTTCTGTCTAAATGGCTAGAAGACAGAAGACCGAAGACCGAAGTAACCATAAATTTAGAGTTTGGGCAATTTACCATTAGGTTTTCACCATTACTTGTATCACTACCAATAATCATATTGAAGAAAGGTTATTTGCCTATTTGAAATTCTTCTCCTATCATTTCCCAAGTGATTTCTCCGTTCAATACTGCATTCCCCATTTCGGGATGTTGATCGATCAGTTTTTTCGCAGGTTCAAAATCACTGCTGCTACATGCAAGAAGGGCTGCTTTTTGTTGAATGGAATCTTCAGATAGGATTACTTTTTGGATATCTGCCAAATTTTCTTCATTGATAAAAGGACCAACAAACCTCCAAAGTTCAGGCATGACAGTTCTTCCTGCTGCCCATCTTTCATGGGCAAAATCCACCAGGATTTTGGCAAGCTCAAGGTTTGCCCTTTTATCTGAATTTTGGATCTGATATAATGGGCGTTGCATAAACACAGCTTTCAAGACCATCTGATTCCAGGCCCTTTCATCAAAGTAATGCGCCGGATAGGGATTGTTGAGTGCTACAGCATCAAAAACTGAACTGATATTGGTCCTTAAACCTTCTATGGCCCGATCCATCATTTCAGGTTGAAAAGGCATAATTGGGAGCGCTGCATACAGGGATTGTTGCTCGTGCATATCGGCCGTTTCAAAAAGTTTGTTAAGTGCATTTACCCAACTTGAGGCTTCTTTTTCCTCAAAATGCAAGAGCAAATAACTTCTAGCTGTCTGAAGCTGATCCCAAGTTTGTAGGCTAAAACCCTCCATAAGCGTATTGGCAATCTCTTTTTGTTTTTCAGTAATTTGTAAAAGGGTTTTCTTAAAAAATCTTGATGCCTGTCCAAAGGCCATGTAAAATTTGAGGTAAGAGCCTTCTTTTTCAATTTTGTCTT
>NZ_JBGSXS010000169.1:0-10994 GCF_041751335.1 Aquiflexum sp. | reverse complement strand
AAGAGGGCGCTATCATAATGAGATTTTGTGTTTTGAAAAAATAACTGTTTGGTTTTCAGATTACTTTTATCATTGAGGATAATCATAATAAACATCCTTATTCCAAAAAAATAAAATGGTATCGTTCTAAGCGTTTTCCACAATCTCCTTTAACTTTAACAGAGTTTTGGGATAGGTATTATCGAAGTAATCCGCATGTTCATCTATAACGTCAACCTCCACGTTCACAGTGGTTTGGGTTATTTATAAGCTGGGAGAGAAAGCAAATTTTTGTATCCTTGCTTGCATCTATGAAAATGGGAATATTAACCCCCTTTCTTTTTTTGCAATTCTGCAATCATTTTTTCCGCATTGGCATTTTGGAGATCAATACTGAGGGAATTTTTATAGTTTTCAATGGCAAGGTCAATCTCCCCGATTTTCATACTGGCCTCCGCATAACTTTATTTTGGTAGTCAGGAAGTTATGAAAAAATTATCATCATTCTATTTTGCCGATGTAACAGAATACTCCTAACCTTCTCTCAGAATCTTCTCCATTTTCCTGCCTTTCGCCAGTTCATCGACCAACTTATCCAGGTACCGGACTTTTTTTGTCAATGCGTTGTCAATGTCCTCTATTCGGTAACCACATATCATCCCGGTGATGAGATGTGCATTATGGTTTAATTTAGCTTCTTGAAAAAACGTCTCAAAAGTAGCTTGTTGGTCTATTAGCTTTTGTATTTTGATTCTATCAAAGCCGGTCAGCCATTCTATGACTTGGTGCAATTCTTCTTTTGTCCTACCTTTTTTCTCGACTTTGGTGACGTAATGGGGATATACCGAACCGAAGGTCATGTTTGCCATGCGGTCGTTGTGGGTGTCTGTGGGTTTCATATCTATTATAGTTATTGGTCAATTACTTACATGAATATCCGCCTATCTGCAAGTTGCACCAGTTTTCTGTTCTGATGGCTAGAAGACCGAAGACGGAAGACGGAAGTATGCAGCAAACAATGGTCAGCCTTCGGATCTGGTAGATTTTACCCTTACTTGTATCATTGCGGATAATCATAATTACTTACATTAAATATTTATTAGGAATGTTTGTAGGTGAATAATCGATTCCATAAGCGGCTTTAAGTAATATTGATACCACCTCATAGATTGATTTTTCATGCCTTTGGAACTGTGGAAGTAGTCCCATCATCGCATAACTGATTGGGTTGACTGAAGGAATGAAAGTTTCCCAATCATAGCCCTCCCCCCAAACAAGTCCTTGTACTGTGAAAGATAAATCCGCTGAATTGGAAACAAGAAAATCCATCATTTCAATGCATGCATTGGCATGTTGGTTTACAGTATGAAAAATGGGTGTCTGTCCTCCAAAACCAATCTGATTCATACCTGCCCTGACATTAACATCCATGCCCTGTTTTATTAGAATTTTTGCACATGCGACATGGTTGTATTCTGCACAAATATGAAGTAATGATGCCTGGTATAATGGTGTAAAGGCACAATCAAAAGTATATCTGTTATTGAGGGCTAACTTATTTTCATTCAACAATATTTCCAGAGAATCCGCATCATCCAAAAAAACAGCCAACAATACTTTATCATCAAACTCAAGCCCATAATCTACAAAAACTTTGAAACATTCACGGAATTTAGGTCCCCGACCATATTCGGTAATGAGTTCATTAATAAGTGGTTTATTCTTGAATAATGCATTTGGACTTATTCCATTTTCAAAGCATATTTTTATTCCCTCAACTGAGTGGATTTCAATTTCCCCTATGATCTTTTGTAAATAGTCCATGAACAAATATCAGTTTAGCCTTCCTACTAATACCAGATTTTTCAAATTTACTTAAACCCTCAACATCCCCCTAAATCCCCTAGCGCCGTAATAAGATTCGGCTCCATTGTGATATATGAAGACCCGACCAAAACGCCAATCTCCGAAAATGGCTCCTCCAAGTTTTCTAATCTCAGATGGAGTTTCAACCCAACTTGAAGTTTTAGTATCAAATTTACCCAAACGCTGCAAATCCCTATACTCTTCCTCATTCAAAATCTTTATGCCCATTTCTTCTACCATTCCCATCGCACTGTTTTTGGGCTTATATTCTTTTCTGGATTCCAATGCCTCATGATCATAACAAATACTACGACGACCTTTTGGACTTTCCGTAGAGCAATCTACGAAAATGAACTCCCCTGTTTTCCCATCCTTTCCAATCACATCAGGTTCCCCATCAGTGATTTCCATTTCATTGAGCGACCAGAGTTTTTTTGGCTTTGACAAAAGTCTTGATTCTACCTCATCCCACTCGATTCCTGGATGTCTGTTTAAATTTTTCTGAAATCGGGTTTTTAAAGTTTTGAGTAAGGTTTCGGTCAGTTCGTCTGTCAGTTTCATAGGCCGGTATTTGATTTTATGAAGTGTGGTTAAGATTTAGTAACATTTTTTGATTTACCAATATCATTTCTTTGTTAAAAATACAGATGCAACACGCAGAATAACAAAACATATCTAAAAAAAATAAACCAAACCATATCTGGAAATTTGTTAATTTTCCTTCAGCCAAATACAACAGCGATGAGCAATTTCATAAAATCCTTCTCAATTCTATTTTTAACCCTGATACCCCTTTTTTCTTATGCCCAAGAACTAACAGGTCCAAGATTGATCATAAGGGGTGATGACATGGGTTCTTCCCGTTCGGCCAATTTGGCCAGTATAGAAACATTTACAAATGGCATAGAAACTTCCATCGAATTGATGGTGGTGACGCCATGGTTTCCTGAAGCTGTGCAAATGTTGAGGGAAAATACCGGAATTGATGTAGGCTTACATTTGGTCATCACAAGTGAATGGGACGGTATAAAGTGGCGACCTATTACAAATTGCCCTAGTCTGACTGATTCGGATGGATATTTTTTGCCGATGATGGGTTCAAATAAAAATTATCCCGGTCTTGCTATTACTGAAAATCAATGGAAGCTTGAGGAGGTGGAAAATGAATTCCGGTCGCAGATTGAGTTTGCCTTAAAGCATGTACCCCAAATCAGCCATTTATCAGGTCATATGGGTTCTACAGGTTTTCATCCTGATGTCGCTAAAATGGTTTCCAAATTGTCAGAGGAATATGACCTTCCAGTGATGAGTCGCGAAGTCAATCAGGAATTGGGCATGTCAGGAGTAACTTATGATGGGCCAAAAGCTACTTCTGCTGAGAAGCAAGCTTCTTTTATTCGAATGTTGGAAAAACTTGAAGCAGGAAAATCCTACATGTTTGTCGACCATCCTTCCTATGACAATGTAGAAATGCAGGGTGTTGGCCATATCGGATATGAAGAAGTAGCGGTGGATAGGCAGGGAGTTTCTGATACCTGGACAAGTGAAAAAGTAAAAAAAGCAGTTGCAGACAATGGAATTGAACTGATCAATTTCATCACCCTAACCAAAGAATTGCCCCGAAGTGATCCTGAAATGGAGAAGGTAAATCCACAGGCCATTTCTGAATATATTGAAGCTGTCAAAAGCAATGAACAAGACCTTCACAGCCTGATGATCCTGAGAAACGGTAAAGTTGTCCATGAACAGTGGTTTGGGGAAAATGCCGCAAACAAGACCCATGTTTTGTATTCTGTTAGCAAAACATTTACTTCAACCGCTATCGGCTTTGCAATTCAAGAGGGACTTTTGAAGGTGTCCGATAAAGTCATTTCCTTTTTCCCTGACCAACTTCCAGAAGAAATCAGTCCTAATCTTCAGGCATTGGAAATCCGACATTTGCTGACCATGACCGTGGGCCATGATGTGGATCCTACTAGGGTATTGCGAGACAGTATTGATTTGGATTGGGCGGAAGCATTTTTGGCTTTTCCAATTGAACATAAGCCAGGTAATATATTTGTGTACAACAGCTTAGCTACTTATATGCTTTCGGCAATTCTCACAAAAGTTACAGGGAAACGGGCCTTAGACTATTTACAGCCACGCCTATTCAGACCATTGGGAATCGTGGGCGCCACTTGGGATGAAAGTCCCCAGGGAATCCAAATTGGTGGATGGGGATTAAAAGTAAAAACTGAGGACATGGCAAAACTTGGACTATTTTATCTACAGAAAGGACAATGGAACGGCAAACAGCTTCTTCCTGAGTCCTGGTTTGATGAAGCGACAGTTGCCCAAGTTCCTTCCTTACCTGCAGGAGTAAAAAAAGAAAATCTGAAAGTTAATGCTGAAGATTCCGATTGGACGCAGGGCTATGGTTATCAGCTTTGGAGAAGCCGCCACAACTCCTACCGGGCAGATGGTCTCAACGGGCAGTTTATTTTGATTCTTCCTGAGAAAAATTCAGTAATCGTAACAACAGCCAATATTCCAAATATGCAGGCAGAACTTAATCTTATTTGGAACCTTTTGTTGCCGGCTTTTGAAGATTAGGGAATAACCTGCTATTCGGTATTTGAAATGCCGAATCCAGATAAATGGGATTTGTAATCCCAATTCTTCCTACAAACTAGACGATAGAAATTACAAATTCCGATTTATCTTTTCTCGAAATTGCAAATCCCGAGAAGCGAAAAACCTGGAGAAGCGGGTGTAGTTATTTTCCACTTCAAATTTCCTTCAGATTTTTAAGTGTATATTATACCAAATAGTTTTGCTACGATTACGTGGAGATTCTGCCAATGAAGATATTATTGATCGAGGATAATAGGGAGTTGACCCAAAATATCATTCAGTACCTTTCCCATGAGGGAATTATCTGTGAGGTAGCCGGTAACCTTTTTGACGCACAAGATAAGATCCTATCATATGAATACGATTGCGTCCTATTGGATCTGATGTTACCGGATGGCAATGGGCTGAGTTTTTTGGATATCATTAAAAAATTGAAGGTCAGGCCCAATGTATTGATCATATCTGCCAAAAATTCTTTGGATGATAAAGTCAGAGGATTAGACTTGGGTGCAGACGATTATTTACCCAAACCATTCCATTTGTCTGAGCTCTTGGCCAGATTAAAGGCTATTTATCGAAGGTCAAAACTAAGTGGTTTGGATGAGTTAAGGTTCAATGAAATCGTGATACAAATCCCAAATCTCCAAGCTAATGTTAATGGCAACCTATTGGATCTGACAAAAAAAGAGTTTGACTTGTTGGTTTTCTTGATCACCAACAAAAACAGAGTTTTGGGTAAAAATGCCATTGCCCAACACCTGTGGGGGGATTATACCGATAATCTTCCAAGTTTTGATTTTATCTATCAGCACATTAAAAACCTACGAAAGAAAATTTCTGAGGCTGGTGGAAACGATTACCTCACTACCGTGTATGGCATTGGATATAAATTTGGAGAATCCCAACCATGAAACTTCTAAACTTGCTTACTTCTGTTTATTTGATCATCATCATGTTGGCATTGCTAATCGGAGGTTTTTTCATTTATAGGAAACTGGGGGCAGAAATTGATTTTGAGCTAGGAATGGAGTTGGACAGGCAGATTGAAGCTTATGCAGAAAGGATCCGGCAGGGAATTCCACCTGAGGCCTTGGTCAATGAAAGATTGGAAATTATTGAATTACCTATTTACATTGAAGAGGAAAGCCTAAGCATCCGGGACACAATCGCCTATCACGACCCATTAAACAGGGAAGAAAAACAATTGAAAGCGAGCAAGTCATTCAAAATAGAAAACAGACATTATAGAATTTCCTATTACAACCTTGTAGTTGAAGCAGAGGACATAACAGAAACTGTGGTGTACACCATGTTGGTGGTCTTTTTTATTCAACTTGTATTCTTGGGGTTATTTTTTCGGGGGATTTCCAATTGGATCTTAAGTCCATTTCATTTCACATTACAAAAAATCCAACAATTCAATTTTCAGACAAACAAACCTTTACATTTTGAGCAATGCAACGTGTCAGAATTCAACCATCTCAATGGATTTTTGGAAAGGATGACCCAAAAACTGCTGAAGGATTACAGACAGATCAAGGAATTTTCCGAAAACATTTCCCATGAGATCCAAACCCCTGCTGCTGTGGTCAGCGGAAAATTGGAAAATCTCATGAACTTGGAAATGACAGAGGAACAAGCACATCTGATTTATTCTGCCTTTCAGAACAATGAACGAATACATCGGATTGTTAGGTCCTTAAGTTTACTGGCCAAACTCGAAAATGAGGAATTTGACCCACCATCCGAAATTGATTTATCAGAAATCTTTATCAAAAACATTGAATTACTTTCAGAGTTTATCACTTTGAGTGATTTGAATTTACAAATTGAAATCAAACCCAATGTCATGGTGAAAATGCACCCGTTTATTGCAGAAATCATGATCAATAATCTATTGGGCAATGCCATCAAACACAATTTTAAAGGAGGTTGGATAAAGGTCACTCTTGATTTGAATCAATTGATAATCCAGAATTCAGGTACTGCATTGCAACATGATCCTATCGAATTGATCGATAGGTTTAAAAAAGAAAGTGAAAAACCCGAGTCAGTAGGATTGGGTTTGGCTATTGTAAATCAAATTTGTAAAACATATCAATTCAGTTTTGGTTATGCTACAGATGTAAGTATCCATACTACTACAATTGATTTCAAATAGTCAACTTCAAAATTGAATCAGATTGTAACGGTATTTTTGTGTAGCAATCAATTAAACCGAGTCTAATTCAATGAAAAGAGTAAAATATTTTCTTGTTATCATTTTTCTGATAGTCCTTGGGTCTTCCGATACATTTGGTCAATCTTATTCGGTAAAAGGAACAATTCTGGATTCAGATTCAAATGATCCCTTGGGCTTTGTGCAAGTGGCTATTTTTTCTTTAAAGGACCAAACAAGACCAATCAGTTTTTCAGATTCGGATGAAGATGGACTGTTTTCTCTTGAAGTTCCCAAAGGAAAATATAACGTCAAAGCTTTCTTTTTGGGTTACAAAGATTTTCTTCTTACAGAAATAGAGATCAATGGGCCAACTAATTTGGGAGAAATTAAAATGATTGGGGATAGCCAAAACCTACAGGAAGTTGTGGTCCAGACTTCCAAATTACCCTTCCGTACAAGCATGGAAGGTATTACCATTTCACCGGAAAATAACCTTGCAAATATAGGCGGAACTTTATTGGATATTTTGAGAAACACCCCTTCGATTATTGTTTCTGAGGACGGTTCTATTTCATTAAGGGGAAGCACCGGCACCAATATTTTGATCAATGGCCGTAACTCCTCCCTGACCCAAAATCTGGATCAATTACCTGCCAGTGCGGTAGAAGAAATCAAGATCATTAATAATCCAAATGCCAGGTATGATGCGGAAGCCGAAGGTGGTGTGATTGATATCGTTTTGAAAAAAGGCCAAGATCTGGGAACCCATGGCGGATTAGAAGCTACTTACGGTACTCGGAACAGGACAAACCTTGGTGCAAGAATGAACCATAGAAGTGCAAGACTAAATACTTTTGTCGGTTATAATTTCCGTGATTGGAAAAATGTGGGAAATAGAAGTTCTACTCGGAATCTTTTTGAAAACGATGAAACTCTACAACAAAATACAGAAAGTTCAAGCCGAAACATTGGGCATAACCTGACTTATGGAGCTGATTATTATTTTGGAAATAATGTGTTGAGCTATGAAGGTGTGTATCAATCAAGTTTGGATAGGCAGATCAATACCCTTTTTGCAGAACTGGAAAGGGGCGGCGATGAGGCAGAAGCTTTTGATTATGTAAGGAGAAATCAGGAAAGTGAAACAGATACAGGGCTTGACAATGCGCTGATCTTTGAACACAACTTTAAAGACAAAGGCCATCTATTTAGAGCTACTGCAAGCCATTCCTTTAGAAATCAGTTCAAGACTCAGGAAATCGACATTTTCAATAATACTCTGGATCCACTGCCTGAAAATCGAACAGGTCAGGAGCTGGCTTATATTGATGAAATCAGGAACATCTCGGTATTTCAGGCAGATTATATCAAGCCTTTGGAATTTGGAAAGTTTGAGACAGGTGTGAAATCAATCATCAGAAAATTCGACAATGATTACCAGTATTTTAGATTTAATGAAGCAGAAAATGGTTTTGTGGAAGATGATCAAATCAGCAACAGATTTATATATAAAGATCAGATTTATGCTGGGTATGCTTTGATTTCGGTTAAAAAACCCAAATTTGAATATGGTCTTGGATTAAGGGGAGAGATGACATTAGTGGATACCTATTTAGAAAATACCGGCGAAGGAACTCAACAAAACTATTTCAACCTATTCCCAAGTGTGCAAGGCTTGTACAATTTAACCGAAAAACATTCCCTTAAATTTACATACAGCAGGCGGATTGACAGGCCAACAGCATGGAGGCTGAATCCCTTTCCGGATATTACAGATAGCCTAAATGTCCGAAGGGGAAATCCCGACCTACAACCTGAAATGATCAATTCATTTGAAGTTGGTCACATGGCTAACTTTGAAAAAACAAGTTTGACGACCAACCTGTTTTATAGAAAAGTCAATGGACAACTTGATTTCATCACAATAGTGGAAGATGGAATCTCTTACTCCCAACCTGAAAACCTATTGTCAGCAGAATCTTATGGCTTGGAATTAATTGGAACTGGTGAGGTAACTGAGTGGTATTCCATCAATGGGGGCTTCACATTATTTCGAATAGCTGTAGATGGATCCAACATTAGCGAAGAATTCACCAATTCCGGCTTTGCGTGGAATGTCAAGTTGACACAGGATTTCAAATTGCCCTATGGTTTTAATTTCCAGATTGCTGGGAACTATGAGTCCCCTGAGATAGAGGCACAAGGTCGTGATTTGGCCCAGTATTTTGTAGATGCCACCCTTCAAAAAAGTCTCTTTAAGAATAAAGGTAGTCTTGGATTGAGTGTCCGGGATATATTTGACACGAGGAGATTTGCAGGATTTGCAAGGTCCAATTCATTTTCCCAGGATTTTTATTCCAAACAGGAAACAAGAATAGTCCTTTTGTCAGCAAGGTTTAATTTTTAATAAAAAAGGAATCATACCACTCCTTGCCCAAAAGTCAATAAATTATTGTCGGGATCAAGTAAGGCAAATTCTATTTGTCCCCAAGGTTTAGTAGTCAAATGCCCGTTTGGGTGAATGGCGATATTTTTGCCCAATAGAGATTGGTAAAACTCCTTAATGTTATCAGTTCGGATATATACCTGCCCGTAATTTTCTTTGGGATTTAATTCCTTGAATTCAAAAAAATGGATTTCTATCTCTTCTTTTTTGACCATCAGGTATCCTTCATAATCCTGATTTCCTAACTCCTCAAAGCCCAATCGGTTGAGGTAAAAGTCACGTGTCTTTGCTTTATCACGCATGGGCAACTTTGGATGGATAGCTTTAAGCATATTGGATGGGTTTTTAATTGGTTGAAAATCAAACCTAATTTCTTAAATTTTTCTGTTATATTAATATGCTAAGGGAAATTTAACCCGCCACTATGACAGAAAAATGCAATTGGAATCGTTTTTGAGTTCGGGATAAGGAATTAAAGAATATAATCTACAAATCAATCTACAATATGGCTGCTCCTATCAAGTTGTTGAAATCAATATGGAAGCCCACCAAAAACCTGGCTTGGGCATTAATCGTGGCGTTTATGCTTGGTATCCATAATTTTTATACAGGAGAGACCAAATCCAAAGACGATATTGTATTTACAATTGAGAAGGATGTCATTGAGGAGGATACTGCCCCGAAGGATTGATGATTTAACCTGTATTTTAGATTAGAAGGGCTTCACGGAATGGGCAAATTTTCCCTTTCTGTCTTAAATAAAGCATTAACTGGCGAGGGACTGGCGTTTAAAAATTAAAATATGAAACAGGAAATCAAAGCCTTTAACGAATCACAAATCGATACTGAAAGGGAGGTTTGTGAGTTGCTGGCAAAAGAAATTGACAAGGGATTACCTGAAGCTGAAAGCAAAATCTGGCACCGACATCCGGTTTGGTTTTTGGATGGCAATCCTACAGTAGGTTACAGTAAGCTGAAAGCAGGTATTCGGCTGATGTTTTGGAGCGGAATGGATTTTGGGGAAGATAAACTCCAACCCGGAACAGGAAAATTCAAAGATTCCTCAATCACCTATACTACAGTGGATCAAGTTGATCTTGAAGAATTGAAAAGATGGCTGGAAAAGTCAAAGGAAATCCAGTGGGATTACAAAAACCTGATCAAAAGAAAAGGAAAGTTGGAAAAGCTCAAATGAAAACCAAATGAAGCAATTCGATTTCGTAAGATCTTTTGCGCTTTCCCTCCCAGAGGTAACAGAGGAGCCACACTTTGAAAAAACTTCCTTCCGGGTCAAAAAAAAGATATTCGTAACCTTTGATGCTGCCAATAATAAAGCATGCTTCAAATTTTCCAGATCTGACCAAGACATATTTTCCATGATTGATAGATCAGTGATTTATCCTGTGCCCAATAAATGGGGCAAACAGGGATGGACATTGATGGAGTTGGATAGATTGGAAGATGAAGTATTGAAAGATGCTCTGATTGCTGCTTATTGTGAGGTAGCTCCAAAGAAACTTGCTGAATTGGTCAATAGATGAAAACTACACTTCTTACCATTTTCCCCATAATATATTTCAACAAGTTGGATTTTTTCTTGAGATTGCTAATCTCGAGGAGCCGAGAAGCGGATTAATAAAGAGCCTGAAAAAAAACTCTGGGGAATTATTAATTCTAAATATTATCTGACGTGGTTCGATGGCAAATGCTTTACAATAAATACTCTTGTAAAGAAAAGTGGAATCAAAAATGTCAAAAGTGCAGGGATATTAATTAAATAAATATTGAAATAAGCAGCATAATAACAGGAAATACCTGAGTCGATGATAAACCAAACAATGATCCCATAAAACAAGGCATTCCAAGCCCATATTTTTTTCTCTTTTAGTGCAAACCGGATGATAAAAATAGCCATTACATTAAACC
>NZ_JBGSXS010000168.1:0-3208 GCF_041751335.1 Aquiflexum sp. | reverse complement strand
TTTCAAATCCCGCTCAATCCCAATACAGAGCGATGTAAGCGGAACATCCGTGATCCTGTTTTCGAAAGGATCTTCATTGACTTCACCTACTTTAGCCAAAATAGCAAACACAAAGGAAATGATCACAGATACAGGAATCATGAGGTAATTGATATCCAACCGGCTAAAATCCCCAATCAATGAAAAGGGAAGGAGCAGCATGAATGCATACAGAAACAGCCGGGTGAAATAATCATATTGCCTGAGCAAAGGCGTGTTTTTGATCCGCTCACAACCTCCCTGATAATTGGCCAGAGCAAGTAACTGTCCTTCCATCTGAAAGGAATCAAAACCTCCCAAAGTACCATTGGACATGGCGTCATATATTTTTTTTCCCATCTGAAGTTGGAGATAATTGGGTTTGTTTTGGCTTTGTAGCAATACTTGGTAATCTTCAGAACTCAAAAAGGGCTTTAACACTTCCCAATTTTCCTGCTTTCTCAGGTGAAGTCTCAGGGCATGCACCCAGGCGATGCAGGCATAAACCAACTGCTTTTTAAAGGATTCACTTCTTTCCCGGTCATAATTGGCCTGATGGGAGTGGCTGTCTGCAAAGGTGATTACCAAGCGGGCCAAAACCCGACTGGCATTTACAATTCCTCCCCAGAGTGTTCTTGCCTCCCACCAGCGTCCATAAGAACTGTTGTTCCGGAAGGCAATGAAAATGGCAAGAGCACTTCCAAGAATGGCAGCAATGGAGAAGGGTAAGGCTACCGCACTGATTTGATACTCATACAGTACCCAAACAAGTAATGAAATTAATAAGGAAAAGATGAATTCCTTTTGTACGTATTGAAAAACCTTGATTGGGTTAAAATTTCTTTTGACAATCATAAGGATCAATTTTTCTTAAGCTGATAGCTGAGGCCAAAGGTGAGGATACTGTCCACTTGAAGGACATTGGAAACCACAACCTGTTCATAAGTGTAGGTATAGTGGGCGGCGGCGGAAAGGCCCTTCCAGACAGGAAGGTCAAAACCTATATCCAATGACGCACGGTTATTGGGAACTTCTTCAATTCCAGGTTGCCAATAGGCAGTGAAAAACAACCTGAATTTTTGATCGTATAACCTGTGCCAGCCTGCCAAGTAAACAGTTCCCCGCCATATAGGAATCGAATTGCTGCCGTTATAAAAGCTTTCTTTGAATTGATCACTTCTGAATACAGAATTTTCATAAACCACACTTCCAGATAGCTTCAGGTTGGTTTTAGGTTTTTGGATAACCTGCCAAGTATAACCTGCCCCTCCAAAGACCCTGCTTTTGATTTTCCTTCGGTAATTGGTCTGCAAATAAAACATGGCGAACGGATAATATTTTCTGAACGATTTGAAATAGAGGTAATTTCGGCTATTGATGTCATTATCTGCCTTAAACCCACTGAACTCCTGATAAAGGCTGTTGTTCTGACTTTTGAATACCAAATCTTTATTACTGTTGCTTACTAAATCAAATTTCCCCCTGATAATTAGCAGTTCCACATTTCCTCTTTGCAAAGCACCGGTTATACCTGCACTAAGTTGGAAACTTGCCGTATCACTTTCATTTAATTGGGCTTTGGCATGAAAAGAATACGAATGGAGGACAATTAAAATCAGGGCAATTTTAACAGTAAATTTTCCTGAAATACTCGCCTCCATTCTTTCAGTTCGATGAGTCATTCAGCATTTCAACCACCATCTCCGCTGCCGCAGCTCCTGAATTTTGTTGCTGTCCTGTGATCAAATTCCCGTCCTTGATGGCGTAGGAAGCAAAGGGTGGAGCTACTTTGAAGTCTGTGTCCGAAATCTTTTTGGCTTCATCCTCTATCCGGTAAGGTTGGATTTTCATGCCGACTGCCTGATCTGAAAATTCCTCTTCACCATCAGCAAAACCTGTCCATGTTTTTCCGGAAACTAGGAGTTCTCCATTGGATTTTTTCGCTTCCAAAAGTAGGGTAGTGGAGTGGCAAACTGCTGCACTGGGCTTGCCGGCTTCATAAAATGCAACAAAAAGTTTTTCCAAATCTATATTCCCCCTGAAAGTGTACATGGGCCCCTGTCCGCCTACCAGAAAAATTGCCAAATAATCATTTGGATCCACATCGGTTAGTTTTTTGGTATTTCCCAATAATGCGGTGAACTCCGGCTTTTGTAGGTAGCCTAATGAAATCACATCATGGGCAGAATAGCCGCTTGGGTCGGTTGGATTGGAGTAGCCGTCCATTTCCAGTTTTCCGCCTTCGGTGGAAACCAATTCCACTTCATAACCTGCTTCTTGGAATACCCTTAGCGGGTGGGTCAGTTCAGCAGCCCAGAATCCAATCGGCCAGCCTGTTTGTTTGGATACAGCAGGGGAACTGGCAACCATCAAAATTTTACCTTTTGTTGGTGCACCGTGGAAGTGCACATAACTTTGTTTTTCTTGAATTTGATTCATGATTGAAGTATATTTTTTGTATGCCAACAAAGTTTGATTTTTATATTACCTTTAACAATATACTTACCCAAGTTAACGATATGCACTTTTTGGTAAGAAATGGAAAATTGATCGGATATGCCTGATTTCTTATTTAATAAAAAACTGTATTATAACCCTGTCGAGTTTGCCATGGACAGGATTGGAGGGACCTGGAAAATGCCGATACTCTGGAGGCTGAAAGAAAAGGTGATGCGATATGGTGAACTCAAAAAAGACATTCCGCACATTACACATAAGATGCTGACCAGTCAGTTGAGGGAGTTGGAAAAGGAAGGGTTTATTACCCGAAAGGTCTATCCTGTGGTACCTCCAAAGGTGGAATATACCATTACCGAAAGGGGGCTTAGCGCCATTCCCATCATAGATGCCATAAGGAATTATGGCCTGACTTTGATGGAGGAATTTGGCGTAGGTTAAAATTTACCCCGACACTGGATGTGCGTTATTTTACATGAAATAATTAAAAAAAATGATGGGAAAACTTCTATACTTCATATTGGTAATTGTAGGGATATACATTATTGTATGCGTTGCATTTTACTACTTTCAGGAAAAACTGATTTTTTTTCCTGAAACCTTGGACAAAAATCACCAATTCGATTTTGGGCAAAAATTTGAAGAGCGGAATTTCGAAACATCTGATGGAAAATTATTGAATGGGCTTTTATTTAGGGCTGATAGTACAAAGGGTCTGATTTTTTATTTACAT